>JAQGMP010000618.1 GCA_028292285.1 Variovorax sp.
AGGAAGTCGAGTTCCAGATCGAGAGCTACTTGCGTTACCAAGGCGACAAGTTCAGCGAGTACTTCGATGCCAACACCTACCTGCTCATCACGCGCGCGCTGGACTATTTCGATCCGGCACGCGCCCATGGCGGCAACCTGAGCGCTGCGCTGGCGCAGGCCACAGCCAAGTTCCTGCTGGTGAGCTTCAAGACCGACTGGCGGTTTTCACCGGCCCGAAGCCGCGAGATGGTGAAGGCGCTGCTCGACAACCGCCGCAACGTGAGCTATGCCGAGATCGATGCGCCGCACGGGCACGATGCTTTCTTGCTCGACGACGTGCGCTATGTCGGCGTCGTGCGCTCGTACTTCGAGCGCGTCGCTGCCGAGCTGGGTTTGCCGGCGAGCAAGACATGAGCGACAGCGATACCCAACAATTGATCGCGCGCCTGGTGCCCGAAGGCGCGCGCGTGCTCGACCTGGGCTGCGGCGACGGCGCGCTGCTCGACCTGCTGCAACGTGAACGGGGCTGCAGCGGCTATGGCGTCGAGATCGCCGACGGCAACGTGCTCAAGTGCATCCGCCGCGGCGTCGACGTGATCCAGCTCAACCTGGATGAAGGCCTGGCGATGTTCGACGACGCCTCGTTCGACGTGGTGCTTCAGATCGACACGCTGCAGCATCTGCGCAATGCCGAAGTGATGCTGCGCGAGACCGCGCGTGTCGGGCGCATCGGCATCGTCGCCTTCCCTAACTTCGCACATTGGCCGAACCGCCTGAGCGTGGCGCGCGGCCGCATGCCGGTGACACGGCGGCTGCCTTACCAGTGGTACGACACACCGAACATCCGCGTCGGCACCTTCAAGGATTTCGAGATGCTGGCGCACAAGAACCAGCTGCGCGTGCTCGACGCGTTTGGTGTCCAAGAAGACCGTGAGGTACGCTGGCTGCCCAATGCGCGCGCCAGCACGGCGGTGTTCAAATTCGAACGCGCTTGACGTTCGCCGCCGAGGCAAACAGGAAGTCACCATGCCGAAATTCGCAGCCAACCTGAGTTTTCTCTATAACGAACTGCCGTTCCTCGATCGTTTCGAAGCGGCCGCAAAAGACGGTTTCAAAGCCGTTGAATATCTGTTTCCGTACGAGTGGCCCGAGGCCGACCTGGCGGCACGCTTGCGCGACAACGGCCTGCAGCAGGTGCTCTTCAATGCGCCGCCCGGCAACTGGGAAGCCGGCGAGCGCGGCATCGCCTGCCTGCCCGGGCGCGAGGCGGACTTTCGTGCCGGCATCGTCACGGCGCTGAACTACGCCAAGGCCCTGGCTTGCCCGCGCGTCCACGTGATGGCAGGGCTCGTGCCCGAAGGCATCGAGCGCGACACGCTGCAACCGACCTATATCGCCAACCTGCATTGGGCCGCGGTCGAGGCGGCGAAGCAGGGCGTCGGGCTGCTGATCGAGCCCATCAACACGCGCGACATCCCGCGCTTCTTTTTGAACCGGCAAGACCACGCGCACGAGATCATCGATGCGGTCGGTGCGCTCAACCTGCAAGTGCAGATGGACCTATACCACTGCCAGATCGTCGAGGGCGACGTTGCGATGAAGTTGCGCAAGTACTTGCCGACCGGCCGCGTCGGGCATCTGCAAATCGCCAGCGTGCCTGAACGCAACGAACCCGATCGGGGCGAACTCAACTACGCCTATCTGTTCGCGCTGATCGACGAGTTGTCGGCCAATGGCGGCTGGGACGGCTGGCTGGGCTGCGAATACCGGCCGCGCACCACGGCGCACGAAGGGCTCGGCTGGAGGAATCAATGAAGATCCCTCGATGAAGGCGCCGGCCGCACCGGCCTGATGGTGGCGTTCACGCTCGCAGCGCCGGTGCACAGCGAGCTGCTGATCAAGAAGAGCCGTTTTATCGGCTGCGTGCAACCGGTGGCCGATCGGGCTGCGGCGCTGGCCGTCGTCGCTGCATTGCGTGCCGCACACCCCGGTGCGGCGCACGTGTGCTGGGCGCTCATGGCCGGCGGCCAATCGGCGGCCAACGACGACGGTGAACCCGGCGGCACTGCCGGCCGGCCCATGATGGAAGTGCTGCGGCACCAGCAACTCGAAGGCGTGCTTGCGACGGTGGTGCGGTACTTCGGCGGCGTCAAGCTGGGCGCGGGTGGGTTGCTGCGCGCCTACACCGATGCCGTTGCGCAAGCCTTGCTCGCCGCCGAGCGTTTGCCGCTCGAAGCGCGAACGCTGTTGGCATGCAAGGTGCCGTATGCCCTCGAAGGCGTGTTGCGGCGCGAGCTCGAAGCAGCGGCTGCGGAACTCACGCAAGTGGAGCATGGCGATGCGGTCGTCTTGCGCTTCAGCATCAATACCTCCGGGGCCGAAGCCCTGGTGCAACAACTCGGCGACGTGACACAGGGCCGCGTCGCCTGGATCGATGGTGATGTCGTCGATCAGGACTGCAGTTCAGCGCCGCAGCAGCGGCAGTAGCGCGCGTCCTGCGCGTGGTGGCCGGCGCCGCACGCCTCGCAGTGTTCACTTGGTGCTGCTGTTGCTGTTGCAGGTGCGGCTGCGGCGGCAGATGCTGTTTCTGGCGCTGCATCGGGCGAAACATCGGCAGCCGCGGTCGGCGGCACCGTCGCCAGCAAGCCGCGTGCAATGACCGGCGTGGCCGTTGCGGCGCCGTCGTCATCCGGTCCGCGCCGCGACAGTTCGGCGGTCACGATCCCGGTCGGCACCGCCAGCACGCCCCAGCCGAGCAGCATCATCACCGAGGCGATGGCTCGGCCCAAATCGGTCTTGGGCACCAGGTCGCCGAAGCCCACCGTCGCCATCGTCGAGATGGCCCAGTAGATTGCCACCGGGATGCTGGTGAAGCCATGCTGCGGCCCTTCGACAACGTACATCAGCGTCCCCATGACCAGCACCACCAGCATCACGAAGCCGACGAAGACGGTGATCTTGCGGCGGCTCGCGGCCACCGCGGTGGCGAGCGCCCGGTACTCTGCCGAATAGCGCGACAGCTTGAAGATGCGGAACACGCGCAACAGCCGCAGGATGCGCACGTCGATAAGGTAGGCGAACTCGGGCGCCAGCACGATCAAGAAGGTCGGCAGCAAGGCCAGCAAGTCGATCACGCCGTAGAAGCTCAGGGCGTAGCGCATGGGCCTGCGTACGCACGCCAGCCGGCCCAGGTACTCGATGGTGAAGAGGGCGGTAAAGACCCATTCGAGCACCGCGAAGACGTCGCCGACACGATCGCGAATGGCCTGCACGCTGTCGAGCACGACCACCGTCACGCTGCTCACGATGACGGCGATCAGCACCAGGTCGAACAGCCGTCCCGCGCGTGATTCCGATTCGAAGATGACGGAGAAGAGGGCGCGGCGCCAGCCCTTGTCGGGCTTGCCGAAGCGCTCGGCGTCCGCGGGCGGTTCGACGACGGGCATGAAAGGGTGGGGCATGCGGTGAGCGTACCGCGCTGCTCTGCGTCCATCTTGAGGCTGACCAAAGCAGACCGAAGCAGCCAAAAGTATCCAGCGCACCGCGAATCGTTTTATTCAGTTACTCAAAATTTCGCAAAGAAGCGCCGAACCGCCCGACGGCGTTCTTACGATAGGCGTCTTTCTTGAGGAGCTACCCCTTGGCCACACAGTCCCCCTTCTTCGGCAAACGCACCGGCGACACCGATTCGCTCACATCCCGTCCGGCGCCCCTCGTCGGCACACCGACCAATTTGTCCGGCAGCCCCGTGCATCCTTCGTCGCTCGTCAACGCACAAGCCGCCAACGCTGCAGCCGGCGGCTCGCCGATGAAGGAAGGCGGCAGCAAGCTCACCGTCGGCCCGAACATCAAACTCAAGGGCGTCGAAATCACCGATTGCGACACGCTGATCGTCGAAGGCCTGGTCGAAGCGACGATGGATTCGCGCGTGATGCAGATCGCTGAGCAGGGCGCCTTCAAGGGTTCGGCCGAGATCGACATCGCCGAGATCCATGGCTTGTTCGACGGCAACCTCACCGTGCGCGAAAAGCTCGTGATCCATGCGACCGGCAAGGTCACCGGCAAGGTCCGCTACAGCAAGATCGTGATCGAAGAAGGCGGCCAACTGTCGGGCGAAATCAGCTTCGGCGCCTCGGGCGCCAAGAGCGTCGAAACCAAGCCGCTGCAAGCTGCCTGATCCTGAGCGCCCTCATCGGCGTTCTCAGGCGGCGGGCTTCCAGCCCAATCGCTCCAGCAAAGCACCGGCCGCGGCCGGTGCTTTTTCTTTGGCGCCGTTGATGAAGTAGACGAACACATCGCTCTTCTTTTTGGCCGACGGCGCCGCCCATTTCCGCGCGCGCTCGGCCCAGGCGTCGAGCGCTTTCGGTGCGTATCCCGTCTTCAGTTTGGCGTCGCTCATCATGAGCCGCGCGTAGGCGAATTCGCCCTCGGGTTCCTCGAACGACGGGAACTTGTCCGAGTCGGTGAAGACGGTCGTCACCTTGTATTTCTTCGCCAGCTTCTGGTACTCCGGCACGATGAAGCTCGGATGCCGCACGTCCATCACGTGGCGCAGCGTGTGGCTGCCTTCCTTCTTCGGCAGCAGCGCGAGAAAAGCCTCGAAGTCTTCCGCGTCGAACTGTTTGGTCGGCATGAACTGCCAAACGATCGGGCCGAGCTTGTCACCCAGTTCGGTGAGGCCGCTGCCGATGAATCGTTCGATCGATTCGCCTGCGGTCGACAGCAGCTTGCGGTTGGTGGCGTAGCGCGTCGCCTTGAGCGAAAAGATGAAATCGTCAGGCGCTTCGTCATGCCACTTCTTGAAGCTCTCGGGCTTCATGGTGCTGTAGTAAGTGCCATTGACCTCGATGGCGGTCGTGTGCCGACTGGCGTAGCCGAGCTCTTTGGCGTGCGAAAGGCCCTTGGGATAGAAGTTGTCGCGCCACGGCTCGAAAGTCCAGCCGCCGATGCCGACGCGAATGCGTTGGCCGTCCGATGGCGCGACGCTGATGTTGGATTTTGCAGTTGCCATGGAGCGAGATGGTGCGTTCGGCCTTTCGCTTTCGTCAACCTCTCAAGCGGCGCAGAATCTCTCTTTGCCCCCTGATCACCCTGTTCACCCTCAGCGGAGACCCCACATGAACGCACCCCTGCACCGCGAAATTCCAGCCGGCCTGCTCGACGCCGGCCGTGCCCTGTCCGACGTCACCGCCAAGTGGGACACCGACATCGTCAAGCAACTGACCGACTACATCGAGATCCCGGCCAAGTCGCCGGGCTTCGACAAGGACTGGTCGGCCCACGGCTACCTTGAAACCGTGCTGCGCAACGCGGCGGCCTGGGTCGAAGCGCAAAAGGTCGAAGGCCTCAAGCTCGAGATCGTCCGGCTCGAAGGCCGCACGCCCGTGCTGTTCTTCGAAGTCCCCGCCACCGGCACCACGATGACCGACACCGTGCTCATGTACGGCCACCTCGACAAGCAGCCCGAGTTCACCGGCTGGCGCAACGACCTCGGCCCCTGGACGCCCAAGTACCTCGACGGCTTGCTCTATGGTCGCGGCGGTGCGGACGACGGCTATGCGGTGTACGCCAGCGTCGCCGCGCTGCAAGCCCTGAAGGCGCAGGGCGCGGCGCACCCGCGCATCGTCGGCCTGATCGAGACTTGCGAAGAAAGCGGCTCCTACGATTTGCTGCCGTACGTCACCGCGCTGAAAGACCGGCTCGGCGAGGTCGGGCTGGTGATCTGTCTGGATTCCGGCGCCGGCAACTACGACCAGTTGTGGCTGACGACGTCGCTGCGCGGCATGGCGAGCGGCACGCTCAAGGTCGAGGTGCTGACCGAAGGCATCCACTCGGGCGACGCGTCGGGCCTGGTGCCGTCGAGTTTCCGGATCATGCGGCAGGTGCTCGACCGCCTCGAAGACAGCGCCACCGGCCGCATGCTGCCGGCCAGCTTTCATTGCGAAGTGCCGGCCGACCGATTGGCCCAAGCCAAGGCGACGGCCGCGATCCTCGGCGAAGAGGTCTACAAGCGCTTCCCGTGGGCGCATTACGACTGCGATGGCTCGACCGCCTTCGCCTTGCCGACCACCACCGACCCGCTCGAGGCGCTGCTCAACCGCACCTGGAAGCCGACCCTGAGCGTCACCGGTGCCGAAGGCTTTCCGGCGCTGAAAGACGCGGGCAACGTGCTGCGTCCCTACACCGCGTTCAAGCTGTCGCTGCGGCTGCCGCCGCTGGTCGATGCCGGCGCGGCAGTGGCCGAAATGAAGGCGCTGCTCGAAGACAACGCGCCCTACCAGGCCAGAGTGACGTTCGAGCACGGCGGCGGCGCCACCGGCTGGAACGCGCCCGCCATCACGCCGTGGTTCGAGCAGGCCCTCAACGCGGCGAGCCAGGCGCACTTCGGCGCGTCGTGCGGCTACATCGGCCAGGGCGGCACCATCCCGCTCATGAACATGCTGAGCGCGGGCTTCCCGACCGCCCAGATGATGGTGTGCGGCGTGCTCGGCCCCAAGAGCAATGCGCACGGCCCCAATGAGTTCCTGCATGTGCCGTACGCGAAGAAGCTCACCGCGGCGGTGGCCGAAGTCATCGCCGCGTTGCCGGTGGCGCACGCGGCGCATTCGGCTGGGGCCGCCGCAACCGCCTGAGCCCAAAAAGCCGCAAAGACAAAAAAAAAGAGCGCCCTCCCGAGCGCTCAACTTGCGATGAAACCTGCGGGCTTCGTTGCTAGCCCTTTTGAAGCAATCCGCTCAACGACGACAGCAAATCGTCATGCTCGCCCAGGCCCTGCGCGGGGGCTTGGCCGTGCGGCGTCAGATGATCGATCAACTGCGGCAGCATCGTCGCCAGCAAGGGTAACAGCGTCGCCGCGTTGATGCCCAGCTTGCTGGCGATGCTCGCCACCGTGTCGTTGCCCAGTACGTCGTTCAGCTGACCGCCCGAGATCGGCGCGTTCTCGCCCTTGCCGATCCACGAGCCGATCACGTTGCCGAGGCCGGCCTGCTCGAACTTGGAGACCAGCCCGCCGAGGCCGCCTTGCGACCCATTGTTGGCAAGCAGACCACCCAGTGCGCCGGCCAGGCCACCGAGGTCACCCAATCCACCGAGGCCACCGCCCGCTGGCATGCCGCCCTGCGGTGTCGACTGCGACTGCGGCAAACCGCCCAACACCTGACCTACTATCGAATCGAACAATCCCATGATTTCCCCCTCTTGCGTGTGACAGAACCGTCGGCATTGTCGACCGCAGCGCGGAATAAAGAAACTGTCTTTTCCCTACCGGCACCGCCGTCTTGTGCGGTCTTGCGCCGTCCGGTGCGATTACTTCGACGCCGTCGAACTCGCGGGAGCGGCAACGGCCGCGCGAGGAGGGCGTTTGGCCAGCAACGGCTCGCTCACGCCCTGCACGCCGACGAGCCCGAGCACGGTGATCAACGAGTTTTGTGCGCCCTTCCAGGCGTCCGTCACGTCGATCCATTCCGAGAGGGCATGAAAACCACCGGTCTTGCCCCCGCCACCGATCACGATGGCCGGGATGCCCAGCGACATCGGTACGTTGGCATCGGTGCTGGCACCGGACATCAGCGTCTTGTGGCCGAAGGCGGTGTTCGAGCGCACGGCAGCGTCGACGATCACCGAATCGCCGGGGGTGCGGCCGCCCGGGCGGTCGCCGATCAGCCGGGTCGACACGGTCAGCGTGTCGACGTTCCAGCGCTTGTTCTCCGCGATCACGGCTTCGTCGATGGCAGCGAGGATTTTCTTTTCGGTTTCGAGCAGCGGCGCCATCGCATCGGAGCGGATGTCGATCGCCATGCGCGCATCGGGCGCGATGGTGTTGACCGACGTGCCGCCGCCCACGGTGCCGACCGTGAAAGTGGTGCGGGGTACGCTCGGCGTCTGGATGTCGGCGATCTTCGCGATGGCGCGGCCCATGCCGTGGATCGCGCTCGGCACCTGGCCGAAAGCACCGTAGCTGTGGCCGCCCGGCCCCTTGAAGGTCGCTTCGTAGCGATGGCTGCCGGTGCCCAGGATGAGCACCGCACCGTCGGGCGCCGGTTCGAGCCCGACCATGCCGTCGATGTCGCGGTGCTCGGCAAAGATGTGCTTCATGCCGCGCAGATTGCCCAGTTCCTCTTCGCCGACGTTGCCCGCGAAGAGCAGGTCGCCGACGGTCTGGACCTTGTTGTCGTTGAGCACCTTGAGCCACGACAGCAGCACCGACAAACCGCGCACGTCGTCGGAAATTCCCGGCGCATAGAGCTTGCCGTCGCGCTCCTTCACCTTGACGTCGGTGCCTGCCGGAAACACGGTGTCGAGGTGCGCCGAGATCAGCAGCTTGGGACCGTTGCCCGTGCCCTTGCGCAAGCCGACGACATTGCCTTCGGTATCGATGTGCGCGTCGGCAAGGCCGAGCGCCTTCATGCGCGCCAGGTAAGCCTCGGCGCGCTTCTGCTCCTTGAAGGGCGGCGCTTCGATTTCCGTCAGCATCTTCAGGTCTTCGACGGAGCGGGCGTGGTCGGCTTGCACCGCGTCGAGCAACTGCTTGACGGCGGGCGACGCCATCAGTTGCTCGTACGCTTTGTCGACCGCCGGCGGCACCTGCAGCGGTGTCGGCGCTACGGCGTTGAAGCCCTGGGCATGGAGCGCGCCCGAGCACAACAGGGCGATGGCGGGAGCGACCAGAGCGAGGCGATGAAGTTTGACTGCGGGCATCGGGGGTACGGGGAAGGGCAAAGGCAAAGGGGTAGGGTGCTGCTGCGCCATATCTTGCGGCGCCTGACGCGCATGCGCGTGCGGTAAACGTGCCTAAACGTGTCTGACGTGCCTAGCGAGTCCCGGGTGCGTCGGACCACCACATCAATGCGGCAAGCGCAGCGGTTTCGGCACGCAGCACGCGGCTGCCCAGCGTGGTTGGTGCGAAGCCGCATCCGATCGCTTCCATCTCTTCGCTGGCGCTCAGACCGCCTTCAGGTCCGCTCAGCACCAGTGCGTCGCGGATGCCCATCGTCGGGATCATGTCGGCCGCGGAGCGTGTGCCGTCCGCCAGGCTGAGCACGAGGCGCGCCGGCAGATCCGCTGCGTCCGCGCCCGAGCGGATCGAAGCGACCGAGGCGAGCCACGCAGCGA
>JAQGMP010000626.1 GCA_028292285.1 Variovorax sp.
TGGACGAACTCCGCGCTGTCGGGTGTATGCGCTTCGAGTTCGGCATGCTGAAGCATCGACATCTGTTGCAGGAAGGTCGGGCCCTGGCTCCAGAAACCGCATTTGGCAATCTCGAAGCGACCATAAGTTCCGGTGACCGGCGCTTCCAGCGAAGCCCGCCATCCGGCGATGTCTTCTTTGCGCAGCAGGCCTGTGTTGCGTTCGCCGCTGCTGTCGCGTGCCGCCACCCGGCAATGCGCGTCGATTTCGGTGGCGACGAAGCCCTCGTGCCAGATGCCGATGGCCGCCTCGATGACGGCACGGCGGTCCGGACCGTGGCGCTGCGATTCCTCCACGACACGGGTCAGCGTCGACGCCAGTGCGGGCAGGCACATGAGGCTGCCGGGCGCGGGGACCTTGCCGTCCTTCAACCAGACCGCAGCCGACGAGGTCCACTCTTCGGTGAAGAGCTTTCTGACGCCGAGGATGGCTTCGGACAGCCGGCGCGACACGGGGAAGCCGTCGCGGGCGTAGCCGATCGCAGGCGCCAGCACGTCGGCCAGCGACCAGGTGCCCTGGTCCAGCAGCATCGTCATCCAGGCTGAGAAGGCGCCCGGCACCGTGGCGGCCAGCACGCCGATGCCCGGCACCTGTGCCATGCCGAGGCGCGCGAACGCGGCGGGCGTGGCATCGGCCGGCGCACAACCTTGTCCGTTGACGGCGTATGACCGGCCGTCACGCTCGCTCCAGAACAAGATCGGTGCCTCGCCACCGACGCCGTTCAGATGCGGCTCGACGACCTGGAGAACGAAGCCGCCCGCTGCCGCCGCATCGAACGCATTGCCGCCGCGTTCGAGCACGCCCATCGCGGTTTGCGCGGCGATCCAGTGCGTCGCAGACGCCACGCCGAACGTGCCAATAACTTCGGGACGGGTAGTGAACATGGTGGCCTGGTCTTGTGACTAGAATATGACTTGATACGGATACGTAATGTAGTCATACGGATCCGTAAGTCAATCATTTTTGCTGTCCACGATGCGCGTGTGGGCAATATTTTTTGGATCCGGCACCGGACGCCGGCCCAAGATGCCGAACAGGAAAGTCGAGATATGAAGACAGCTACCTCAGTGGTGAAGGCAGCAGCCCGCAAGCCGCGGGCAGCCGGCCAACCCGGGCCGAAGCCTTCGACGTGGCGACGCGCAGAGGGCGACCACTCCATGAACCAGGAGTTGGGCGTTCGCCTTCGATCCGTCAGGGAGGCGCGTGGCCTCTCTCTCGCGCAGCTCGGCGAGAAATGCGGCGTCCCCGGCGCAACGCTGTCGCGCATCGAGAACAACAAGCTGTCGCCGACCTTCGGCGTACTGGCGCGCGTGATGATGGGCCTCGAGGTCGACTGGGTCGACCTGACGGCCCCACAGAGCGCGGAGCCCGGCAAACTCATGAGCTTTGCCGAGCCGGGTGACGGTGAGAGCCGAAAGGTCAGGGAGTCCACGGCGTCGGTGCTTCACTCGCACGACACGTCGCGTTCGCTGCCCCTTTTGATCGACGTTCGCACCCGCGATCTCGAAGAGTCCGGTGGACTGATCGGACACCGCGGCGAGGAGTTCTGCTACGTGCTGTCAGGCAAGCTCCTGCTGCACATGGAAGGCCGTGAACCGCGCCTCATGAAGTCGGGTGCCAGTGCGCTGTTCGACAGCACGATCCCGCATGCCTATCTCGCTGGAGATGCCGCTGGCGCCAAGATACTGGTCGTCGTTCAACGCCAGTTCGGCGCGCCGCCGACCGAGGGCAACGGCGCACCGGTCGCCTGATAACGCGCGACGCGACGCGCCGGTGCGCGTGGCGGCAGAGAGCGAGCGCTCAGAGGGAATAATGGGAGAGCCTTATTCGATCGCCCTCATGTCCGTACCTCCGGCTGCCGAAGCCACCCCAGCCCTGCCCTGGCGCGATGCGCTCAAGGTTTACCTCGAACCCGCCACGCTGCGCATGCTCGCCCTCGGCTTCTCCGCGGGGTTGCCGCTGCTGCTGGTGCTGGGCACGCTGAGCTTTCGGCTGCGCGAAGCGGGCATCGACCGCGCGACCATCGGTTTCCTGAGCTGGGTCGGCCTCGCGTATGGCTTCAAGTGGGTCTGGGCGCCGCTGGTCGACCGCCTGCCGTTGCCGCCGCTGACCACGCTGCTCGGGCGCCGCCGCGGCTGGCTGCTGCTGGCGCAGGGCATCGTCATCGTCGGGCTCGTCGGCATGGCGGTGAACGACCCGAGCGCCGGCTTGCGTCCGATGATCTGGTGCGCTTTGATGGTGGCGTTCGGCTCGGCCACGCAAGATATTGCGCTCGACGCCTTTCGCATCGAATCGGCCGAAACGCGCAAGCAGGCCGCGCTGGCCGCTGCCTACCAAACCGGCTATCGGCTGGCGATGATCTGGGCCGGTGCCGGCGTCTTGTGGGTGGCTGCATGGGCCGAAACGAGCGGCGCATCGGGCTACCAGAACGGCGCCTGGAAAGCGGCTTACCTCGTGATGGCCGGCTCGATGGCGGTCGGCGTGCTCACCGTGCTGCTGTCGCCGGAGCCGATCCGCCGCGTGCTGCCACAGCCGAAGAACGCCGCTGAATGGCTGCAAAGCGTGCTGATCGAACCCTTCGCCGATTTCATCCGCCGCTACAAATGGCAAGCGGCGCTCATCCTCTCGCTGATCGCGATCTACCGCATCAGCGACGTGGTGATGGGCATCATGGCCAATCCGTTCTACGTCGACATGGGCTTCACCAAAGAAGAAGTGGCCAACGTCAGCAAGGTGTTCGGCGTGGTGATGACACTGGTCGGCGCCTTCGTCGGCGGCGTGCTGTCGATGCGCGTCGGCGTCATGCGCGTGCTGATGCTCGGCGCAGTGCTGAGCGCGGCCAGCAACCTGCTCTTCGCCTGGCTGGCCGGCCGCGGCCACGATTTGCACGCGCTGATCGCGGTGGTATCGGCCGACAACCTGGCGGGCGGCATCGCGTCGGCGGCGTTCATCGCGTACCTGTCGAGCCTGACCAACGTGAGCTACTCGGCAACGCAGTACGCGCTCTTCAGTTCGCTCATGCTGCTGCTGCCGAAGTTCATCGCCGGCTACTCGGGTGTGTTCGTCGACGC
>JAQGMP010000627.1 GCA_028292285.1 Variovorax sp.
CCGTCGACCTTCCAGGCCACTGTCGCAGCGCAGGCGCGCCACCGGCGAGCGTCGAGGAGGCCGCGCAGTTCGTCGTTGCACTGCTCGATGCGGCCGGCATTGAAAAAGCTGCGCTGGTCGGCCACAGCTTCGGCTCGCTCATCGCGCTCGAAACCGCCGCGCGCGCTCCAGCGCGTGTAACGCGCCTCGCGATGGTCGGCACCGCCTACCCGATGGCCGTGTCGCCCGCGCTGCTCGATGCTTCGCTGAACGATCCGCACCGCGCCATCGCGATGGTCAACACCTTTTCGCATGCGCTGCTGGCGCCGCCACCGTCCAGCCTCGGCCCCGGCACCTGGCTCTATGGCGCTTCGCGCGCGCTGATGCGCCGGGTGCTCGCGAGCAACCGCGATGCCAACGTGTTCCATGTCGGTTTCAAGGCCTGCAACGACTATGCGGGCGGCGAGGCTGCCATCTCGGCGGTGCAGTGTTCGGTGCTGTTTTTGCTGGGCGATGCCGATCAGATGACATCGCCGCGTGCCACCAAGACGCTGACGAGCAAGGTGCCGCAAGCCAAGGTGGTGATGGTGCATGCCGGCCACGCGTTGATGAGCGAGGCGCCCGACGACGTGCTGTTCGCGCTGCGGGATTTTTTGGGCGGTTGAACGGGCGCGAAAGGCGCCCGCGCGACCGCGAGGCTCAGCGGAATGTGTTGATGTCGATGCTCTCGACGAGCGGCGACGGCGCACCGCGCCGGGCCACGATAAGCATCGCGCGGCCTACTTGCTCGCTTGTCGTGAACCAGCGTGGCGCCGTGCGGGCCAGCAGGCCGAGCAGCGGCGACGCGACCACGTACGCCGCGTTGTACAGCGGCGTTTTCGATCGCACGCCGTGCATCG
Organism: Variovorax sp.; assembly: GCA_028292285.1. GTDB lineage: Bacteria > Pseudomonadota > Gammaproteobacteria > Burkholderiales > Burkholderiaceae_C > Variovorax. The sequence continues at coordinate 879 of JAQGMP010000627.1, forward strand.
GCTGGATGCCGCCGGGCCTGAACATGTAGGTCGCCTTGAACGGCAACCGCATCAGCGCGTTTTCGGTCGCCCCCTTGACGCGCGCCCACATGCTGCGGCCGCGCTCGGTGCTGTCGGTGCCGGCCCCCGACACATAGATAAAGCTCATCTGCGGATCGAGCCGTGCCAGCGTCGTCGCGGCGCCGAGCGTCAGGTCGTAGGTGATGCGGCGGTAATCGGCTTCTTTCATGCCGAACGACGACACGCCGAGGCAGAAAAAGCAGGCGTCGAAGCCGGTGAGCTGGCGTTCGACGGAAGTCAAATCGCCCGGATCGGCAACGATCAAATCGTCGACCTTGGGGTGGTTCGCTCCGGAGGCTCTGCGGCCGACGCACAGCACGCGCGCGACGCCGGCATCGAGCACGCATTCGCGCAGCACGCCTTGGCCGACCATGCCTGTCGCGCCGAAGATCACGATCTTCATGGTGCCGCCACCGAAAAAGTCGCCGGCGACGCTTCGAGCGCCTTCAGCAGCGTGGTCACTTCAAGGGCCGCGGGTTGCGGAGCCTGCAGCGCCGACAGCAGGCGGTTCAACGTTTCGGCATGCGGCAACAAGGGGCCGGCGAATCGCGTGCCGTCGGCACCGGCCACCAGCAACGTTGGAAACGTCTCGACGTCGAAATCGTCGGCAATGTCGGCGTGGTCTTCGATGTCGACCCAGGCGAATCGGAATGCCGGGTTCGCGCGCGCCACCTGCTCGAACAGCGGCCGGTATTCACGGCACGCGCCGCACCATTCGGCGCACAGGCAGACGACCCACGGCGCGCTGGCATCGGCCGACGCAAGCGTGGCCGGCGTGGCACGTGCGGCAGGGGCATCGAGTGCGTCAGGCAAAGCGGTCACGAGGTGCAAGCTTGGCTATTTCGGGTTTGGCAGGCTGCGCGTTCGCTAAAACATCCCGCAGGCACAGCGAACGCAGCGGCCCTTTTTGCCACAGATTTTCGAGCGGCGCAGCACTCGGCATCAAAAGTTCCTTGAGCAAGGGCTCGAGTGGCGTGGCCGGGTCGGCCAGCAGCACATAGCGGGCATCGCCGGTGGCGAGCTCTTCGGCGATGGGCGCGATCCAGTCGAGCGCCACCAGCGTTTCGAGCACCGGCGCCAGCTGCAGCGGGTCGACCTTCATGGTGGCGACGAGCGCCTCGGCGCTCAAACCGCGCCGCGCGGTGCCCTGCGCGTGCGCCAGATGCTGCAGCGTTTCGACGGCCAGCTGTAACGGCCAGCCGGCCATGTTGCCGCGCCGCGAGACGCCGGCGATCAGGCTCGGCAGGTAGGCGGCAATCACCGCGCCGAGCAGCACGATGACCCAGGCGACGTAAATCCAGATGAGCAAGATCGGCAAGGTCGCGAAAGCGCCGTACACCATCGAATAGGTCGGCACCAGCCGCAGGTAATAGCCGAGCACGCGTTTGGCGATCTCGATGGCCGCCGCCACGAAAAAACCGCCGATCCATGCATGCGACCAGCGCACGTTGGTATTGGGCACGTAGTGATAGAGCGAGGCGATGCCGGCTGCCAGCAAGACGAATTCGAAGGTGTCGAACATCAGCTTCAAGAAGCCGCCGCCGTCGCCGACGACACCGCGCGAGGCCGCGAAAACGTACGACGTCGTCGACAAACTGATTGCGAGGATCAGCGGCCCGAGCGTGATGGCGGCCCAGTAGATCAGCACGCGCTGCGCGAACGGCCGCGGCGACCGCACGCGCCAGATGTTGTTGAGCGTCTTGTCGATCGTCAGGAACAGCGCGATGGCCGTCACCAGCAGCACGACCAGGCCGGCAATGCCGAGCCCGCTGGCCTTGCTCGAGAACTGGTTGAGATAGCCCAGCACCTGTCGCGCGATGTTGTCGGGAATCAGGCTCTGGATGAACCAGCGCTGCAGCCGGCCCTGCAGCGTCGAGAACATCGGGAACACTGTGAAGAGCGCCAATGCGACGGTAAAAAACGGCACCATCGCGATGGTCGTGGTGAAGGTCAGGCTGCTCGCCGTCAGCCCCAGCCTGTCTTCGCGAAAGCGCTCCCCCAGCACCGCGGCGGTGTTGCGCCACGGAAAGCGGGCAAAGCCTTTCCAGAGCTGCTGTCGATCCATGGTCGGTATCATAGGAGTGAACTCCCGAGCGGCCTGGAGAAGCCGCTGGAGCCAATCCCGCCGCAACGTTCTCGCGGTGTTCCCGAACATGAAAACCAGCCCGCCGTCACCCTCTTCTGCCGCCGCAGCCACCGTCACCAGTGCCGCTAACGGCACCGTTGCCGCCACGCGCCGGCTCGCCGTCGGCAGCCTCGTCGGGCTGATCGTGCTCGGCCTCGTGTGGGAGCTGTGGCTGGCGCCGATCCGGCCGGGCGGATCGCTGCTTGCGCTCAAGGTGCTGCCGCTGGTCGTGCCGCTCGCCGGGCTGCTCAAAAACCGCATGTACACCTACCGCTGGGTCAGCCTGATGATCTGGCTGTACTTCATCGAAGGCGTGGTGCGTGCCTGGAGCGACCGCAACGGCGTGGGCCAGGTGCTCGCGCTCGTCGAAGTCGCGCTGTGCCTCTCTCTTTTCGTGGCCTGCGCCTGGCACGTGCGCTCGCGTTTGAGCCAGGCCGCTGCCCTTCGCAATTCGGGCGATCCGGGCAACGGTGGCAATCTGGAGGTTTCTGCACCTTGACCGAACTCATCGAACAACTGCGCGCCATCGTCGGCGCTGGCAACGTCCTCACCGACGGCGACCTCACCGCCTGGGAACAAGACTGGCGCAAGCGCGAACGCGGCAAAGCGCTGGCCGTGGTCCGGCCCGCCGACACGCAACAGGTCGCCGCCGTCGTCAAGGCCTGCGCCGCAGCCGGCACATCGATCGTGCCGCAGGGCGGCAACACCGGCCTCGCGGTCGGATCGATTCCGGACGGCAGCGGCACGCAGGTGCTGTTGAGCCTGCAGCGCATGAACGCGATTCGCGCGACCGACGCAGCCAACCTGACGATGACGGTCGAGGCCGGCTGCATCCTGCAGACGCTGCAAGAGGCGGCCGAGAAAGCCGGCTTTTTGTTTCCCCTGAGCCTCGCGGCCGAAGGCAGCTGCACCATCGGTGTCAACCTGGCGACCAACGCCGGCGGCACGCAGGTCGTGCGCTACGGCAACACGCGCGACCTCTGCCTCGGGCTCGAAGTCGTCACGCCGCAGGGCGAGATCTGGGAAGGCACCAGCGGCCTGCGCAAGGACAACACCGGCTACGACCTGCGCGACCTGATGATCGGCAGCGAAGGCACGCTCGGTGTCATCACGGCCGCGACGATGAAGCTGTACCCGCTGCCCGCTGCCCGCCTCACGGCTTGGGCTGCCGTCCCTTCGCTCGAACATGCGGTGACCTTGCTCGGCCTCGCCCACAAGCACCTCGGCTCGGGCCTGACCGGCTTCGAAGTGATGGGCAAGTTCGCGCTGAGCCTGGTCGACAAGCACATGCCGCAACTGCGCGTGCCCTTCGTCGACGATGCCGCCGTGCCCTGGTGCGTGTTGCTTGAAAATTCTGACAGCGAATCCGAAGAGCACGCGCGTGCGCGCTTCGAGGCACTGCTCGAAACCGCTTTCGAAGACGGCTGCGTGACCGATGCCGTCGTCGCCGAAAACCTGACGCAGGCACACCAGCTCTGGCACATCCGCGAAAGCATTCCGCTGGCGCAGGCCGAAGAAGGCCTCAACATCAAGCACGACATCTCGATCGCGGTGTCGCGCATTCCGGACTTCGTCGCATCGACCGATGCGGTGTTGAGGCGCGAGATTCCGGGTGTGCGCCTGGTCAACTTCGGCCACTTGGGCGATGGCA
>JAQGMP010000677.1 GCA_028292285.1 Variovorax sp.
CGTTGCGCCCATCCCGGCACAGGTCTGCTGGTCATCATTTCTCTCGCCAGCCGTTGCGCTCGCGCACAGCGCGGCGAATACCACCACCGCGCTGCAAAGCGAGAGGCCGTGCCGGGTCGAAGGTCGCATCCTGAAATTCTTCATAAGATCTTTCTCTGGTTGTGTAAGGGCGCCATGCGGTCGTCCTCACTAGTGGGCTGCGTTGTGCAGCCAGACAGCCATGGTGCCGAGTCAAGGTTGCGCAAACATGGCGTTGGTACAGCGCTGTCGGGTGGGCCACAGGCCGTCTTCGGCTGGAGATTCGCAGCGAAGCTTTTATCGGTGAACGATCCGTTCCCTGAAACGGTCGATGGTCTTCCGCGCTTGCTCGGGATCGACGTAGGTCGATGTGGTGGCCTTGGCGGTGACATCCGAGGCGGGAGCGGGCCGGTCAAGCGGTAGTGGATGGCCCGCGCACACCGTCTTCCGCTCGCCAGGCGACTCTCCCAACAGGTACCGCGTCACCGCCGTGTCGACACAGCTGTCAAGGTACGGATAGAGGCCGTGCTGGTACTCCTGCATCACGGTCACTTCCTTGGAATGCGGCAAATGAGAGAACGCCTTGTGCGCGCCCTCGATCGTCGTCACTCCGTCGTTTTCTGCCTGGACCAGCAAGACTTCCAGAGCGCCCATGGCAGACACCGGTGGCTTGGTTGCCGTGTTCTGGTTCCAATAGATGCAAGGGTTCTGCGTCATCTTGCTCCCAAACGCCGGATAGAGCTTGCTGAACCGGTCCCCGACATCGACCCAGAACCGAGGGTCCGTATTGGTCGGCGTGTCATTGCACACGATGGCCTGGAAGGGCGCGCGCCAGTCATAGAGGGCCACGGGCTTGGGTGCACGCAGCGGGTTCAACCATCGTTCGCTGTATGCGGTGAGCAAGAGCTTTGCTATCGCACGAGTTCCTGCATCTACCTTGGGATTGCTGGGAACGAACACGTACGAATTCAGGCTCTGCTCAATGCTTGCGGGGGTGAGCTGAGGGGAGGCCGCGATCGCTCTGTCCAGAACACGGGCTCCGGCCACAAAGTGCACCAGCGCATCGGCGTATTTGGATGTGCTTACGAGTTCCATTTGATCCATGAGAACTTCCTGAACGTGGGCCGACAGGGAAGGGTAGACGGCGCGCACTTCGTCTGCGGTGGTGCCGAGGTTGAACACGTCAGGGTGCCGCGCGGCGTAGGGTGCAATGACCTGATCCAGCACGCGCTGCTTTCCGGCCGGCTGCATCAGCACGTTGATTTCGAATGCCTCCGAGAAATCCATGCTGCTGTCCAGCACCATCCGGTCCACACGTTCGGGGAAGCGGCTCGCGTACCACGCACCGAGCCAGGTGCCATAGGAGTAGCCGACGTAGTTGAGCTTTTCGTCGCCCAGCAGGCCGCGCATCAGGTCCATGTCCTGTGCGGTGGCTTCGCTGTTGATGTACGGCGTGAGCGGATTTTTCTCGCACGCCTCGGCGACCTTTCGGGCGTTGTAGAGCATGCCGTCTGCATTCTGCGCATTGCGCGATCCCGGCGCGAATTCGACGTCCTTCATGAGTTCGTTGGTCGCGCATTGCAGCCGAGAACTTGCGCCGGTCCCGCGCGGCGAAAAGCCCACCATGTCGAATTCATTGAGCAGTCGCAACTGAAGCTTGCCTTGCGCGTTGTCGGGATTGCTGCCCCCGAAGGCATCGACCAGCCCGAAGGTGAGGCCCAGGCCGTCCAGACCGGGGCCGCCCGGGTTGAAGAAGATGGCCCCACGCCGCTTCGCTGGGGTGGCGGCACTCACGCGAAGCATGTGCACGGAGGCATCGCCTCGTGCAGTGTTCTGGTAGTCGAGTGGGACACGTACGTTGGCACAGCGCACCCGATCGCCGAGCGCCTGCCACCGGGCCTTTGTGGCCTCGTCGTCGATCCCAAGGATGGTGGGGTCGCACACCTCCCACTTCATCGCCTGATGTCGATAGGGCTGAAGCGGGTCTGTCGGGGTTGGGGTCAGGTCCGGGGGCGGGAGGGCGACTGCAGGAGGAACTCCGGGTGCAGTCCCACCATCGCTTCCCCCGCCGCAGGCGGAGAGCATCAGGGCCGCTGCGCCACAGACAAATAAACGTACAGACTTGGATGGCATTTGGGGGCTTTTTGATTCGCATCGCGCAGTGCACGGATGAACAGGTGATCGCGCTGAGCACGAGGTTCGTCTCAGTTGTGCGGCTTGCGGACATGTCAATGCGGTTGCAGTGACCTGCCGTGACGCATTGAAACTTCTGAAGATTGCGCGAACATGGCGTGGCGCCATCGCGGATGAGCTACAGCCTGCCTAGTCCGATGCAATCAGCAGGCTCAACCGCTTGGCTGCTGCGCCGCACAGCACGGAGTCGTGGGTCCCGACTTCCTTGACGATCGAGAAAGCGCGTTGGCGCATTCCAGCGTGCAGTTGGCTGCGCAGGCTGATCGTCCCGTCGCCGGATGCGCGCGTGTCGTCCCGCATGACGGTGTAGACCAGGATGAAAGGCCGGTCGACGGAACTGTTCCTGATCTGCAACAAGGCCTTGCTGTCGGGCGAGAGGTCGGTCCACATCGCAGGCGGTGAGGGCGACAGCCATGTTCCGAGCCGCGCGCCGAAGTTGCCGCCCCAGGGCGTGTTGACGCTGACAAGCCGCGAGACGGCGAACCTGGGACCGAGCTTCTCCAGTGCCTGCCACGCGACGATGCCGCCCAGGCTGTGGGCAAACACGGCGAGGCGCGAAATTCCGTGCTTCTCCACTAAGGCTTTCACGTCGGCAGCGATCGCATTGCCGCTCGTTGCGACGGCGTCGCCGGTTGCATAGGACGCGAACCACGCCTGGTACTTCGACGCATCAAGGTGCCTGGCAACCTCGTCGAAATCTCGCGGTGAGCCGTGGGCGCCGTGCACGAAGAGCACGACCTTTCTGGCGTCGTCAGGTGCCGTCGACATGGAGATAGTTCTAAACTGGAAATACGCTGCACCTTCGATCCTTTCCTTGACCAGGACATGCGCGAGGGGCGCATCAAGTTCGATGTCCATCATCGGCGATGCCTGCGCAGACCCGAGACCCGCACTCAATGCGACGGCCATCAGTGAATGACGCCATCGCGGCCGTGGCGCCTTCGGGCTTGCGACGGCAGCCCTCACTACAAACCCGTCCAATACGCTGCGAACGCCCACTTGTCGGCCAGCTCCTCGATCACCTTTTTCATCGGCTTGCCGGCGCCGTGGCCTGCCTTGGGTTCGATGCGAACTAGGTGCGGCCGAGGCCCGGTATCGACGCCCTGGAGGGCCTCGATTTATTTGAAGGTGTGCGCGGGGACGACGCGATCGTCGGTATCCGCCGTCGTGGCAAGGATCGCGGGGTAGCGCCGACCGGAGGTCACGTTGTGGTACGGCGAATAGGCCAGCAGGTTGCGAAACTGTGCCCGGTCTGCCGGGTCGCCGTACTCGCCCACCCACAGCGGGCCCCCGGTGAAGCGATTGAAGCGCAGCATGTCCATCACGCCGACGCCCGGCAGGGCGGCTGCGAAAAGCTCCGGGCGCTGATTGACCACCGCCCCCACGAGCAGGCCACCGGCAGATTCACCATGGACCGCCAGGCAATATTCCGAGGCGATGCCCTGGTCATGCAAATACTCGGCGGCAGCGACGAAATCGTCGAAGGTGGTCTGCTTGTTTTCAAGGCGAG
>JAQGMP010000016.1 GCA_028292285.1 Variovorax sp.
TGTTGCGAGGCCTGATCGCGACCTACGCTTGCGACCCGGCGCAGTCGCGCGGCCGGTTGCACGCGGAACCGCCGGCACCCACGCGTGACGACTTCCAGCGTGATCGCGACCGCATCGTGCACTCGACCGCGTTCCGGCGCCTGGTCTACAAGACGCAGGTGTTCTTGAATCACGAGGGCGACCTGTTTCGCACCCGCCTCACGCACTCGCTGGAGGTGGCGCAACTGGGACGCTCGATTGCTCGCGCGCTGCAGCTGAACGAAGACCTGGTCGAGGCGATCGCATTGGCGCACGACCTCGGTCACACGCCTTTCGGCCACGCCGGGCAGGATGCGCTGAACGACTGCATGCGAACGCACGGGGGCTTCGAGCACAACCTGCAAAGCCTGCGGATGGTCGACACGCTCGAACTTCGCTATCCGCAGTACGACGGGCTCAATCTCAGCTTCGAGACACGTGAAGGCATCCTCAAGCATTGCTCTCGCGCCAACGCCGAGCGCATCGAGGCCGGCGAGCCGAACGGCGTGGCCCGCCGTTTTCTCGATGGCACGCAACCGGCGCTGGAAGCGCAGCTCTGCAACCTCGCCGACGAGATCGCCTACAACGCGCACGACATCGACGACGGCGTGCGATCGGGGCTGATCACGGTCGAAAGTCTTTCGGAGGTCGAGCTGTTCGAGCGCTACCGCCGCGAAGCGCTGCACGAGCACCCGCAGCTGCAGGGTCGGCGTGTGCTGTACGAAACGATTCGCCGCATGCTCAGCGCGCAGGTCTATGACGTCATCGATGCGACGAAGGCTGCGCTTTCTGCTGCGGCACCGGCCGATGCGGATGCGGTGCGCCGATCTCCGCCCCTGGTCTTTTTCAGCGAGCCGATGCGTGTGCAGTCGACCCAGCTCAAACGGTTTCTGTTCGCCAACCTGTACCGTCATCCGCAGGTGACGGCGACCTCGGAACGCGCCCAGGCCGTGGTGCGCGGGCTGTTCGCGGCCTACCTCGACCGCATGGACGACATGCCGGAATCGTTCGCTGTGCGTGCGGACCGCCATCGCGCCGTGGCGGACTACATTGCCGGCATGACCGATCGTTTCGCGATGCGCGAGCACGAGCGCCTGACCGGACAGCGATGGATGGCGTGACACCCGTATCCGCCCCGGCGGCGCGCATGCCTGCTGCGGCGCTGGCCGTGATCGCCGCCGGTGTGAGCGCGGCGCTTCATCTCGGCAAGCTGCCACCGGCGGTGCCTGCACTCCAGGCCACGCTCGGCATCGGTCTCGTCGAAGCGGGCTTCCTGTTGTCGCTGGTGCAAGCGGCGGGCATGACGCTGGGTCTGATGGTCGGACTGGCTGCCGACAGCATCGGATTGCGGCGCAGCATGTTGATCGGGTTGTTCGTCGTCACGCTCGCGAGCGTGGGCGGCGGCTGCGTCGTGCCAGGGCCGAACGCGGTGCCGCTGCTCATGGTGTCGCGCGCATTGGAAGGCGTTGGATTCCTGCTGGTGGTGATGCCGGCACCGGGCCTCATTCGGGCCGTCGTTCCCGTTGGTGTCGAGAAGTTGGCGCTGGGCTTTTGGGGCGCCTACATGCCGCTCGGCGTTGCCCTCGCGCTGCTGCTGGGTCCGTTGCTCATCGCCTCACTGGGGTGGCAAGGGTGGTGGTGGGCACTGTCGGCCGTGTCGGCTGGTGCTTTTTTCTGGGTATGGCGGACGGTTCCGGCTGACCGGACGCGCGCGTCCGCGGCCCGGACGACAACGACAACGTCAACCACCGCCAGGACAGCAGTTCCAGGCAGCGCACGCTGGACGACACGGCTTGGCGATACCGTGCGCGCCAGCGGGCCGCGCCGCGTCTCGTTGGCCTTTGCCGTGTACTCGTCGCAGTGGATGGCGGTCATCGGCTTTCTGCCGGCAATCTACACCGAAGCCGGCGTGCCATCGGGCTGGAACGCCGTGCTGACCGCGCTGGCCGCGGCGATGAACATCGTCGGAAATCTGGTCGGTGGACGTCTGCTGCAGCGAGGCGTCGCGCCCGCTGTGCTGCTGCGCTGCGGCTTCGTGACGATGGCGCTTGGCGGCATCGCAGCGTTTGCTCAATGGGGTTACGGTGCCGACGCGGTGGCGTTGCCGCCGGCAGTTCGGTACGCGGCGGTCTGCCTGTTTTCGCTCGGCGGCGGCGTCGTGCCTGCCACGCTTTTCATGCTCGCGGTCCGGCTGGCGCCGGGGCCCGCCACCGTTTCCACCACCGTCGGGATGATGCAGCAGGCTTCTGCGCTCGGGCAGTTTTTGGCGCCGCCCGTCGTGGCATGGCTGGCGCACCGCGTTGGCGGCTGGCAATGGACCTGGGCCGTCACGCTCGCGTGCTCGGCTGTCGGCATCGTGCTGGCAGCAAGGCTGGCAACCGTCCGCCCTTCGATGAGCGTGGCATGAGCATCGCTGCCACAATCACCGCGGCGCAGGCCGAAGCCGATACGCAGCACTGGCTGGAGTGCGCTGTCATCGGGCTCAACCTGTGTCCGTTTGCGAAGGCGGTACACGCCAAGCGGCAAATCCGGTATGCCGTGCATGCCGCCGCGACCGACGATGCCGGCTTGATGGAGGCGCTGATGCGCGAGGCAACCGATCTGGCACGTTGCTCGCCGTCCGAGCGGGACACCACACTTTTGATCGCACCCAACACCCTGGCGGATTTTTTGGACTTCAACGATTTCACCCGACGTGCCGAGCGCCGACTGGTGCGTGCCGGCTTCGGCGGCGAGCTGCAACTGGCGAGCTTTCATCCGCGTTTCGAGTTCGCCGGCAGCGCATCGGACGATATCGCCAACGCCACCAATCGCGCGCCTTATCCGACGCTGCATCTGCTGCGTGAAGACAGCGTCGGTCGAGCCGTCGATGCCTTCCCCGAAGCGGACGCCATTTTCGAACGCAACATCGAAACACTCAAGACACTCGGCGTTGCCGGATGGGCCGCACTCGATGTCGGCCCTGGAGGCGCACGCCGATGAACGCGCTTGTCAAAGCGCCCCGAGCGCACAACACGGCGAAGGTCGCCAAGGCCGAAGCGGACGTGCTGCAAGAGCTGCGGCCGGGCCAGTCGATCGAACTGCTGAAAGAACTTCATATCCTGACCCGCGAAGGCCGGCTGAACCAGGATTCGCGGCGCAAGCTCAAGCAGGTCTACCACCTCTTCCAGTTCATCGAAAAGCTGCTGCGCGAACTGCCGGACGGAGGCGCGCATGCGACGCTGGCAGACCACGGCGCCGGCAAGTCCTACCTCGGTTTCATCGTCTACGACCTGTTCTTCAAGGCCCTGGGTGACGGACACGTCTACGGCATCGAGACTCGCGCCGACCTGGTCGAGAAGTCGCGCGTCCTGGCTGCACAGCTCGGCTTCGACCGCATGTCCTTCTTGAATCTGACGGTGGCCGAGTCGACCGAGTCGCTCGCATTGCCCGAGCGCATCGACATGGTGACCGCGCTGCACGCGTGCGATACGGCGACCGACGATGCTATCGCGTTCGGCTTGGTCAAGCAGGCGGCCTTCATGGTCCTGGTGCCTTGTTGTCAGGCGGAGGTGGCGGCGTGCTTGCGCGAGACGAAGGCACTGTCGCTATCGCGCACGCCACTCGCCGAACTGTGGCGCCATCCGCTTCACACGCGCGAAATCGGCAGCCAGCTCACCAATGTGCTGCGCTGCCTGCTGCTGGAAGCGCATGGCTACCAGGTGACGGTGACAGAACTGGTCGGCTGGGAGCACAGCATGAAGAACGAGCTCATCATCGCGCGCCGCACCGGTCAGGTCAAAGCCAGCGCAGCTGACCGATTGAAGGGCTTGTTGAGCGAGTTCGGCCTGTCGTCGTTGCTGGAAACGCGCTTCCGCCTGCCCTGACGCGAGCCATGGCGCGCCTGCCCCGACTCACGCTGGCGGATCTCCCGCACCACGTGATCCAGCGTGGCAACAATCGGCAGCCCATCTTCACCGACCGTCTCGATCGCGAGCGATTGCTTGCACTGGTGGCTGACGCTGCGCCGCGCCTTGGCGTGGCGTTGCATGCCTATGTGTTGATGGACAACCACTTCCATTTCCTCGCGACGCCTTCGACTGCCAGCGGGCTGCCGCAACTGATGCAGGCTGTGGGCCGCGGCTACGTGCGTTGGTTCAACGACCGTCACGGTCGCAGCGGGACGTTGTGGGAGGGGCGCTACCGCTCGACCGTCATTCAGCCCGAGCGCTGGTCGATGCCGTGCATGGCTTACATGGACCTCAATCCGGTTCGCTCTGGCGCCGTGACCGATGTGGCCGAGTTTGCCTGGTCGAGCTATGGCCACTACGCCGGACAACGGCATGACAAGGCGCTGACGCCGCCGCCGCAATACTGGCTGCTCGGGAATACGCCGTTCGCGCGCGAAGCAGGTTATGCGGACTTGGTGCGCAAAGGCGTGTCGGCGGCGGACGTGTTCGCCCTGACCGATGCCGCGTTGCGAGGCTGGGCGCTCGGCGATGCCGGCTTTGTCGAATCGTTACAGAAAACAACGGAGCGTCGCGTCGTCAAGGCAAAAGCGGGGAGACCCTTGCGCGCGACGTTGCCGTAAATGTGGGACAAGGGTGGGACAAGGCGCACCCCACAATGATAGTTGGCTATCGTTATTGATGTGTCCCCAATTTATTAAAAATCCTAAGCTGTGGTGCTGT
>JAQGMP010000028.1 GCA_028292285.1 Variovorax sp.
ACCCAGCAGACGGCGTACTCCGCCGCGCTCGGTACTTACGCGCAGATCCAGAAGCAGTCGCTCTTCAACTTCATCAGCTAGCGCGATGCCAAACATTTCTACGCCGCGCCGGGAGGCCTCATGGCGCAAACCGTACTAGGCAGCCTGACCCTCGGCTACCGGCCTTTATGGGGCCGGAGCCGCACGCTGGCCGGCGTGCAGCTGTTCGTGCACGAAGACAGCGAAGGCGTCGACGGCCAACACCTGCTGCGCATGCTGTCGGAGTTGCGCACGGCAGAGTCGCCGGCGCTGCTGCTGTCGCTGAAATCGCACGCATTGCTCACTGGCCTGCTGCAGCACGCCACGCCGTCGGACCCGATGATCGAGGTGCTGGTGCGCTGGCTCGACGACGCACGCCTGCGCGCCTGCGTGCATGCGGCGCGCTCGCGCGGCGTGCGCATGGTGGCGCGCGGCGACGCGGCACAGAACCCGCCCGAAGACGTGGCGCGCTGCTTCGAGCGACGCATGACGGCGCTGTCGGCGCTCGACGCCGGTACCGCTTTGCATGCCGCCAAACGGGCGCGTGACTCGGCTGCGGTGGGTCGCCTTCCACCGCGTGCCGAAGGCAGCCCGGTGCTGCCCAATTCGATGGTCGAAGGCGTCGCGAGCCGCGCGTTGGCCGAGCATGCACTCGACCAGCAAGGCGCCTGGGCCATCGCTGGCTGGCCGGTCGAAGACGCCGTGCACCGCTACGCCGGGCAACCGCTGCCGCCGAGCCGGCGTGCCATCGTGCAGACCATGAACGCGCTCGACGACGAGCCGTCTCTTGAACGCATCGAGCAACTGCTCGGCGAAGAGCCGACGCTCGCCTCCCGCCTCTTGCTGTATCTCAACTCCGCCGGCCTCGGCTTGCGCAGTGGCATCGCGTCGTTGCGGCACGGCTTCATGATGCTGGGATTCCGCTCACTCAGCGCGTGGCTGGCCGAGCAATTGCCGCACGCGACCGACGACGCAGGGCTTCGGCCGGTGAACGCGACGATGGTGTTGCGCGGCCATTTGATGGAGCACCTGATGGACGCCGGCATCGAAGACGATCTGCGGCGCGAGGTGTACCTGTGCGGCCTGTTCGCACAACTCGATCTCGTGCTCGACGAGCCGCTCAAGCTCAGCCTCGGACGCATCCCGTTGTCGGACAGGATCATCTCCGCCATCGTGAGCCGCAGCGGCCCGTATGCGCCGAGCCTGCAAGCGGCCATCGCGCTCGAATCCGACGACCCCGCCCAGTTGCGCGCCGTGCGCGACACCTATGGCCTGGCGCCCGACGACGTGAACCGCGCGCTGCTGCGAACGCTGGCTGGCAGCAGCCTGCAAACGGTCGGATTGCTCGCCACGCGCGCCGCCTGAACGATTTCCCGTATTTATCTTCCCCGGAGTCTCGATGTCTACTGATCATGCCCTCGCCCCTGATATCGAAAGTGCCGCGCCGGCCGGCGCAGGCGCTGCGTTGTCGCGCCAGGCCATCGTCGACGAGCGGCGCGCCGTGTTCGGTTATGCGCTGTTCGAACAACCGCGCGACCGCGCCAACGACTCCACGGTGGTGGTCGACGCGCTCTCCGATTCGGGCACCAACGCCGTGGCCGGAGAAAAGCTCGTCTTCATTCACTGTGCCTTCGAGAACCTCGAAGGCGTGCACCTCGATCTGCTCGACCCCGACAAGGTGGTGCTCGAAGTGTCGATGCTCGAAGGCAGCAACGAAGAAGACATCGAGCGCGGCCGTCTGGCGCTGACGAAGATCCGCGAGAGCGGCTTCCGCCTGGCGTTCGGGCCGGCAGTGCTGGAGCCGGCCTACGCATCGTGGCGGCCGCTGGCGGCTTTCATCAAGCTCGCCCTGGCGGGCCTGCCCAACGATCAGGCCGAGCGCGTGGTCAAGCTGGCAAAAAGTTCGAGCCGCGCAGAGGTGGTGGCCGAACAGGTCGACACGGTCGAGCAGTACGAGTTGATGAAGCGCTTCGGCGTCAAGCTGTTCCAGGGCCGCTGGTTCGCGCAGCCGTCTGCCATCACCGACAAGGCGGTGCAAACCTCGCAGGCGACGATCATCCAGCTGATCAACCTGGTGCGGCGCGAGGCCGATCTCGGCGACATCGAAGAGCTGATCAAGAAAGACCCGACGCTGTCGTTCAAGCTGCTGCGCATGATCAATTCGTGCGGCTTCGGGCTGAGCGTGGAGATCACCTCGTTCCGCCACGCGGTGATGATCCTCGGGCTCAACAAACTGATCCGCTGGGCCACGCTGTTGATGACCGTGTCGCGCGCCGGTGGCGCGGCGCCAGCGGCGGGCACCACGGCGGTGGTCCGCGGCCGGCTGATGGAACTGCTGGCGGCCGAACTCATGCCGCAGGAAGACTGCGACAACGCCTTCGTCGTCGGCGTGTTCTCGCTGCTCGACACGCTGCTCGGCATGCCGCTCGCCGAAGCGCTCGGCTCGGTCACGCTGCCGGAACCGGTGCTCGATGCGCTGCTGCGCAACGAAGGCCAGCTGGCGCCATTTCTGGCGCTCACCAAGGCCTGCGAAAGCGGCGACGACGTCGCTTTTTCCAAGGCCGCCGACGAGCTTCAGTTGACTAACCACCAGATCAACTGGGCGCATCTGCAGGCGCTGATGTGGGCCGACGCGCTGGAGCGCTGAAGGCCTTCCCGCGCCGACGCAGCGATGCCGCGGACTAGCCGCGCGCGGCGTTGGCGTCCGCGTCGGCTTCAGCGCGCAGCCAGCGCACGAAATCCTGCGCATCGGGGTTGCCGGCAGCACGGCGCGAGGTCTCGATGTAATGGCCGCGGCGCGTGCTCGCGCTTTGCCCGAAAGGCGCGACCAGGCGGCCGTCACGCAAGAACGCATCGAGCAGCGGCAAGCGCCCGATCACGACGCCCTGCCCTGCCACCGCGGCATTGACCGCATCGGTGTAAAGCGTGAAGCGCAGCGTGTTCTTCATGCGCAATTCAGGCAAGCCCATCAAGGCCTGCCACGGCTCCCAATCCACCGTCGGCGCCATCGAGCCCGGCGTCTCCATGGTCAGCAGCGTGTGGTGCACCAGGTCGGCCGGCACGCGCAACGGATGGGCGCCGCTCCTGATCAGCTGCGGCGAGCACAGCGGCTCGACCGACTCGTCGAACAGCGCCGGGCCGATGCCGTTTTGCGTCGCCACGAAGCGCACCGCCACATCGATGCGGCTGCGTTCGAGGTCGAGCACGTCGAGCGTGGCCGACACGCGCACGTCCACATCCGGATGCGCCGCCGTGAAGCGCGCGAGCCGCGGGATCAGCCAGAACGAGGCAAAGCCGGGCGTGCTGGTGATCGCGACCTGGCGCAACGCGGGCGCGGCGCGCAGACGCGCCGTGGCATCGCGCAGGCGTTCGAGGCTGTCGACCACGGCGCGCTGCAGCACGCCGCCCGATTCGGTGAGCGACAGCGAACGATGCCCGCGCTCGAACAGCAGCGTGCCGACGCTGGCTTCGAGCTGCTGAATCTGGCGGCTGACGGCCGACTGCGTCAGGTGCAGCTCGCCGGCAGCCAGCGTGAAGCTCAATGTGCGGGCGGCGGCTTCGAAGCTGCGCAGGAGTTCGAGCGGCGGCAGGTCGGCCGTCGGCGCGTGCGCCTTCGCGCTCTCTTTGGTTGTACCTTTGGTGGACTCTTTCGCATTCTCTGGGCGCATGCAACGTGTTCCGAATCACCGTATGACATTCGATGGTCGGCTCACTATATTCATTCACATCGCGAATGCAACCATGAGCGTATTGCGAATGCAAAGGAGCTTGCCATGACGAACTTTCAAACCGCCCGCTTTCATGTGACGCTGCCCCGCAGCGGCGTTTTCGCCGTGCCCGACGCGGCCGATGTCGCGATCGAATGCCGCAGCGGCTCAGTGTGGGTCACGCTTGACAACGACCTGCGCGACATCGTGCTGGCGCCCGGCCAGCGCTTCGACGGCAAGACGCACCGGCGCGCGCTGGTGTCGGCGCTGGAGTCGTCGTGCATCAGCGTGTCGTCGCCGCAGCCGCTCGATCTGCCGTGGCCGGCGCCCGCGGCAAGCGCATCAATGACCGGAGGGCCGTCGCGCTGGGCCGGTGTGGCGCACGGGATGTCGCCGGCTTGAGCTTGCGGCGGTGGCATTGAGCCATCGGCCTTGCGCGAGCTTGGCCCGGCGCGGCCGCTGCAGGACAATGCGCCATGACTGTCCTCAATGCCTTCTACGCGCAGTCCGGTGGTGTCACTTCGGTCATCAACGCCTCGGCCTGCGGCGTGATCGAAACGGCGCGGCGCTACCCGGATCGCATCGGTCGCGTTTATGCCGGGCGCAACGGCATCCTCGGCGCGCTGACCGAGGATTTGATCGACACCGGTGCGGAGCCGGCCGAGGCCATTGCCGCGTTGCGCACCACGCCGTCGGGCGCCTTCGGGTCATGCCGCTACAAGCTCAAGTCACTCGAAAAGAACCGCCGCGAATACGAGCGGCTGATCGAGGTCTTCAAGGCGCACGGCATCGGCTACTTCTTCTATAACGGCGGCGGCGATTCGGCCGACACCTGCTTCAAGGTGAGCCAACTGTCGCAGTCCCTGGGCTATCCGCTGCAGGCGATCCATGTGCCGAAAACCATCGACAACGATCTGCCGCTGACCGACTGCTGCCCCGGCTTCGGCTCGGTCGCCAAGTACGTGGCGATCTCCACGCTCGAAGCCTCGCTCGACGTGCGCTCGATGGCCGCGACATCGACCAAGGTCTTCGTGCTCGAAGTAATGGGACGGCACGCCGGGTGGATCGCCGCGGCGGGCGGGCTGGCGGCCGACCACGGCATTCCGGTCGTGATCCTGTTTCCCGAGATCGAGTTCGAACAGGCCGCCTTTTTGGCGCGCGTCGATGCGCTGGTCGAGCAGCACGGCTACTGCACCGTGGTCGTCTCCGAAGGCTGCCATCGCGCCGACGGCAGCTTTCTGGCGGAGCAGGGCACACGCGACGCGTTCGGCCACGCGCAGCTCGGCGGCGCGGCGCCGGTGGTCGCCAACATGGTCAAGGAAGCACTGGGCCACAAGTTCCATTGGGCCGTGGCCGATTACCTGCAGCGCTCGGCGCGGCACATCGCTTCGGCGACCGACGTGCGGCAGGCGTACGAACTCGGCCAGCGCGCGGTCGAGCTTGCCATCGAGGGCCACAACTCCGTCATGCCGACCATCGAGCGCACCAGCGATTCGCCCTACGCCTACCGCATCGGCAGTGCACCGCTCGATGCCGTCGCCAACACCGAGAAGTTCATGCCGCGCGACTTCATCACGGCCGATGGCTTCGGCATCACCGAAGCATGCCGGCGCTATCTGTTGCCGCTGATCCAGGGCGAGGACTACCCGGCGTACCGCGATGGCTTGCCGGTGTACGTCACGCTGAAGAATGCGGCGGTGGCCAAAAAACTGTCGGCGTTCGAGGTGGCTTGATGGATGCGCCGGTCGCAACCGCAGCCGTCGTCGCCGGACGCATCGACGCGACCCGTTGCCCGATCTGCGGCGAGTCGAATCGCTGCGCCGTTGAACTGGCGCGCGAGACAGGAATGGCGCAGGCAGAGTGCTGGTGCATGCAGGCCGACTTCAGCGCGGCGCTGCTTTCCAGGGTGCCTGACACAGCGCGCGGGGCGGCGTGCATCTGCGCTCGCTGCGCGGCTGGAACGCCGAGTTAGCGAATTAGCGAACAGCGACGTCAGGCGACCCGGCGGCCTCAGCGTCGCGAGAAGAATCCATGGTCGTACGCATAGCCCTGCGCCTGCTGAATCGGCTGCGCCATCTTCTGCGGCGGCGAT
>JAQGMP010000153.1 GCA_028292285.1 Variovorax sp.
AAACTCAACCCGAACCCGCAGCAGAAATACTGGTTCGACACGCCCGCGCCGCGCATCAGCGTCGAGGCCGAACGGCGGCATCGGCAGGAGCGGCTGGCCGGCGCGTTCCGGCTGTTCACACGCTTCGGTTTTGCGCAAGGCCTGGCCGGCCACATCACGGCGCGCGACCCCGAACTGACCGACCACTTTTGGGTCAATCCGCTCGGCATGCACTTCTCGCGCATCAAGGTGTCCGATCTGCTGCTGGTGAACGCCAAGGGGCAGACCGTGATCGGCGACCGGCCGCTCAACAAGGCGGCGTTCGCCATCCACGCGGCCATCCACGAACACAACCCGAAGATCGTCGCCGCCGCCCACACGCATTCGACCTACGGCAAGGCCTGGTCGACGCTCGGCCGCAAGCTCGACACGCTGACGCAAGACAGCTGCGTCTTCCATGACGACGTGGCGCTGTTCGACGATTTCACCGGCATGGTGGTCGACGAGAGCGAAGGCTTGCGCATCGCGACGGCACTGCGCGACCGCAAGGGCGCGATCCTGAAGAACCACGGCATCCTGTCGGCCGGCCCGACGGTCGAAGCGGCTGCCTGGTGGTACATCGCGCTCGACAACGCCTGCCATACGCAGCTGCTGGCCGAAGCCGCCGGTACGCCGCAGCCGATCGACGATGCGGTGGCGCGGCACACGCACGGCCAGATCGGCGGGCCGGAAGGTGCGCTGCATTCGTTCGAGAGCCTGTTCGAAGGCCTGGTCGAAGCCGAGCCCGAGTTGCTGGATTGAAGGACGACATGAGCCACTTCAAACAGACCTCGCCGCTCGAAGCATCTGCGGGCACGACCACCATCTCGCGCCGCCGTGCGCTGCAAGGCGTGGCCGCCGCCATCGCGCTGCCGGCTTTTTCAATCCATGCCCAAACGCGCCCGCTGTTGAAGGCAGGCGACCAGAAGGGCGGCCTGCGCGCCTTGCTCGAAGCCGCCAACGCGCTCGACGGCGTCGCCTACGACATTCAGTGGTCGGAGTTCGCGGCAGCCGCACCGTTGGCCGAAGCGCTCAACGCCAACGCGGTCGATCTCGGCCCCATCGGCGATGCACCGTTGGTCTTCGCGCTGGCGGCCGGTGCCCGCGTGAAGGCCATCGGCGTGAGTCGCTCGGACTCCTACGGCACGGCAGTCCTCGTGCGGCCCGACTCGCCTTTGAAGACCGCGGCTGACCTCAAGGGCAAGAGCATCGCGACCAATCGCGGATCGATCGGGCACTACGTGGCGCTCAAGGGAATCATTCAGGCCGGCCTCAAACCGGAAGAAGTGACCTTTCGCTTTCTGACGCCGCCCGACGCCAAGCTCGCGCTGACGCAAGGCTCGGTCGATGCGTGGGCCACCTGGGAGCCGTACACCGCGTTGGCCGAAACCACGGGGCACTCTCGTGTGCTGGTCAGTGGCCGCAGACTGTTGCCCGGCCTGGGTTTCGTCGCCGCGACCGAGGCGGCCATCGCCACCAGGCGGCCGGTGCTGCAGGACTTCATGCAGCGGCTGGGGCGCGCCCAACTCTGGTCGTATCGCAACGTCGACGCCTACTCGGCCACGATGGCACGCATCATCGGCATTCCGGTCGAGGCGGCCAAGCTGCAGTTCGAGCGGCGGCAGCAAAAGTGGGTTGCGGTCGATGCGAAAGTCATCGCCGACCAGCAGGGCACGGCCGATTTCTATCAGCAGGTCGGTCTTATCAAGCAGCACCTCGACGTCAAGGGCATCTTCGATCCGGGCTTCGACGTTCAGATCTCGTAGTGCGACGCCTTGGCGTCGTCGCCCAATGCCTGCTCCACGACGGCGCGGGTGACCGTCGGCGCGAACGATTCGATGAACGCGTAGACGTATTTGCGCAGGTAGTTGCCGCGCCGCACCGCGAGCCGCGTCAGGTTGATGCCGAACAGGCGGCCCGCATCGATGGCGCGCAGGGTGGTGTCGCGTTCGGCGTCGTAGGCAATGCCCGCGACGATGCCGACGCCCATGCCGAGGTCGACATAGGTCTTGATCACGTCGGCGTCCATCGCAGCCAGCACGATGTGCGGCACGAGGCCGCGCTGGCTGAACGCCTCGTCGATGCGGCTGCGGCCGGTGAAGCCGGTGTCGTAGGTGATGAGCGGATGCTGCGCCAGCGATTCGAGCGTGAGCGGCGCATCGAGCAGCGGATGGCCGGGCGGCACGATCACGGAATGGGTCCAGCGGTAGCACGGCAGCGCGACGAGCTGCGGGTAGGCGGTGAGCGCCTCGCTGGCGATGCCGATGTCCACCTCGCCCGACATCAGCATCTGCGCGATCTGCTCCGGCGAGCCCTGGTGCAGGTGCAGCTTGACGTTGGGAAAGTGCGCGCGAAACTCCTGCACCGCCATCGGCATCGCGTAGCGCGCCTGCGAGTGGGTGGCCGCGATCGACAGCACGCCGACCTGCTGCGCGACGAACTCCTGGCCGGCGCGCTTGAGGTTGATGCTTTCCATCAACAGCCGCTCGACGATGGGCAACACGTGGCTGCCGGGCTCGGTGAGGCCGGTGAGCCGCTTGCCGGCGCGCACGAAGAGTTCGATGCCGAGCTCTTCTTCGAGTTCGCGGATTTGACGGCTGACGCCGGGCTGCGATGTATGGAGGACGTTGGCGACTTCGGTGAGGTTGAAGCCGCAGCGCACGGCCTCACGCACCGAGCGCAATTGCTGAAAGTTCATGGACCCGCGCATTGTGCAAAGGAGCGGGCGTTTTGCGTACGACCGTTTCATTGGAAGCAAATAAGACAACGATCTTTGCAATCGGCCGAGTTCACCCAAGCTTCACCTGACCGCGTTTTTTCGGCGAGACTCGATGGTTTTGCCTCTCTCATGATCGAACTCAAAGACATCCACCAGACCTACGAGGGTGCGCAAGGAAGAAAGGTCGAAGCGCTGCGCGGCATCGACCTC
>JAQGMP010000159.1 GCA_028292285.1 Variovorax sp.
TCAGCGCGCCGCCGCTCGCAGCCAGTTCGGCCTTGATGCGTGCGAGCTGCTTCACCGCACTCGATGTCCACACCGACCAGTGCCCGAGCAGCCCGCCACGAAAGCGCACCGAGACCGGCTCGCCGTCCCGCATCGCGGTGAAAGGCAAGGCCAGGTCGAGCACGATGTGATCGTCGTTGCCGGTGTAGAGAAACACGCGGTCTTCGGCGCGCGCATCGACCAGCCCGCGTACCACATCGATCGTGCGGTAGCGGTTGAAGGGCGCGACCTTGATCGCCAGCACGTTGGGAATCGAAGCGAAGCGGCGCCAGAAATCGCTCGAGAGGATCGGGCCACCGACGGCGGTCTGCAGATAGAAGCCGACCAGCGGAATCTCGTGGCTCACCGCTTCGCAATGCGCGATCAATTCGTCCTCTGAAGCCGAGGCCAATGCGGCCAGGCTCAGCAGGCCGGCGTGATAGCCGAGCCCGACGGCGGTCTGCGCCTCGGCCCGTGCCTGCGCCGTGCCGCCGCACAGGCCGGCGACCATCGCCATCGGCCGTGAGGTCCATGCATGCTTGTCTTCGATCGCTGCGCGCAGCACCGTTTCATACAGGCCGCGTTCGCGAATGCTGAACTGCGTGGTGTGCACGCCCACGGCCAAACCGCCCGCACCGGCATCGACGTAGTAGCGCGTGAGTGCGCGCTGCCGGCGGCGGTCGAACGCGCGCTGTGCATCGAGCGCGAGCGGGTGCGCAGGAATGACGGTGCCTTGTGCCAGCAGCGCCATCACGTCGGCGGGCAAATCGGATCGGTTCAATGGCATGGGTCGGCCTCCTGTATTCGTCGTTCAATATTTGCCATCACGCACCTCGAACTTTGTCTGCTTGCCGTACAAGCGTTGCTCCCGCGCGATCCAGTCGGCGACCCAGCCGATGAGCTGCGACAGCGGCACCTTGGGGTAGCCGAACAGCCGCTCGGCCTCGCCGGTGTTCATGAGCCAGGCGGTCGGTGCTTCTTCGCCCTTGATCTGCACCGGCTTGTCGAAGCGGCGGCCGAACTCGGCGGCCAGCCACCGGATCGACGTCGTCTCGGGCCCGCTCACGTTGATCGGCGAGGTCGGCACCGTGGCCACCGCGAGGCAGCGCAGCGCCTGTGCGTTGGCGTCACCCTGCCAGATCACGTTGACGTGACCCATGGTGACATCGACCGGCTCGCCGCGCCACACCTTGAGCGCGACGTCGGCCAGCACGCCGTAACGCATGTCGATGGCGTAGCTGAGCCTGAACAGCCGGCCGGGCGTGCCGTGCGCCTGCGAAAAATACTCGAACATCCGCTCGCGCCCGACGCACGAGTTGGCGTATTCGCCGGGTGGATTCGGCGCCAGGTCTTCCGATGCGCCCTGGCCGATGACGGGCACGAACGGGTACACGCAGGCGGTCGAAAACGCCACGATGCGCGACGTGCTAAACGCCTCGGCGACCAGGGCCGGCACGTGCGTGTTCATGGCCCATGTCAGCGGGTTGTTGGCATCGGCGCCGAACTTGCGGCCAGCCATGAAGATCACGTTCGGGCACTTCGGCAATGCCGCGATGGCGGCGGCGTCGAGCAAGTCGCAGGCGATGGTTTCGATGCCGTGCGCTTCGAGCTGGGTGCGCACCTCGGGCTCGCTGAAGCGCGCGACGGCGATCACGCGGCGCGACCGCGGCAAGGCGTTGCGCGCGAGCCGTGCCAGCGTCGGGCCCATCTTGCCGCCGACGCCGAGGATGATCAGGTCGCCTTCGACTTTTGCCAGGTCGTCGACGAGTTCGCGCGAGGGCGTGGCCAGAAAATCTTCGAGCGCCTGTTCGGTTTCGAAGTGCGTGGGGAAGTTGCGCTCGTCGAGCAACGCGGCGGAGGGCTTGTCGGTGGTGGTCATGGGTTGCATGGACTGTATGGCTTCATCGAAGATCGTGCAGAAATCATAGGGGCCCTTGCGCTAGAGTGCCTTTCTGATTTTTTCGACGGGACAGACGCATGACGACAACAAGGCGAAGGGCACTCGCTGCAAGTGCCAAGGCCGTTGCAGCCGCCGCAATCACTGCGGCCGGACTGCTCGGCGCGGTCGGCCCCGCCATTGCGCAGCCTGCGGCACTCGAAGGCGGCACGCTGCACCTGGTCGTGCCGTACCCGGCGGGCGGCACTTCGGACCGCGCGGCGCGCCTCCTGGCCGATTCGATCGCGCCGAAGCTAGGCGTCAGCGTCATCGTCGAGAACCGGATCGGCGCCGGTGGCCGGCTCGCCGCGCAGCAGGTCTACAAAGACAGCAGCGGGCAGAACCTCGTGCTGCTGGCCAATCCGGCGACCATGCTGATCGCGCCGCTGGTCTTCAAGGACAACGGCTACGAACCCGACAAGGACTATGTGGCGCTGTCGCAGGTCACGAGCTACGACTTCGGCATCGCAGTGAGCGCCGCGGTGCCGGTGCGCGAGTTCGGCCATCTGCGCGCGTGGATGCAGGCCAACCAGGAGAAGGTATCGGCCGGCGTGCCCGCCACCGGCAGCCTGCCGCACTTCTTCGCGCTGATGCTCGGCGACAAGATGAAGATCACCATGCCGGTCATCGGCTACCGCGGTTCGGCGCCGCTGATGAACGACCTGATGGGCGGCCACGTGCCGATCGCCTTCGACACCATCGACGCGATGGAGCCGCTGCAAAAGACCGGCAAGCTGCGCGTGCTGGCGGTGTCGGGCGATCGCCGCTCGCCGACCTTGCCCGACGTGCCGACTTTCAAGGAGGCGGGGCTCGACCTGTCGGCCTCAGGGTGGAACGTGCTTTACGCGCCGGCGCATATGGCCGCGGCGCGGCAACGCGTCATCGGCGCGGCGGTACAGCAGGCGATGGCCGACAAGGCACTGCAGGCGAAGTTCATCGCGGCCGACATGGTCCCGGTCGCCAGCACGCCGGCGCAGACGACCGCGATGCTGGCTGCGTACAAGAAGCAGTGGGCGCCGGTGGTGGTGAAGTCCGGGTTTCAGCCTTGAAGGAGCTTCGGCTGCGAACCGTGGCCGTTCTCGCCGATGCCGCTCAATCCCGCTCGATCACCCTCGGCCGCCCGTTGTCATCGATCGCCACATAGGTAAAAGTCGCCTGCGTCACCTTGAGGTATTCGCCCTGCGCCTTGAAGCGTTCGGCAAACACCTCGACCGTCACGGTGACGGATGTGCGGCCGACCTTCACCAGCTTCGAATAGAACGACAGGATGTCGCCGAGCCGCACCGGCTGCTTGAAGACGAATTCGTTCACCGCGACAGTGGCCATGCGCCCCTTGGAATAGCGCGCCGGAATGACCGAACCGGCCAGGTCGCACTGGGCCATGACCCAGCCGCCGAAGATGTCGCCGTTGGCGTTGACATCGGCCGGCATGGGGATGACCTTGAGCACCAGCTCCTGGTCGATTGGCAGGCTCTTGAGCGTGGCGGCCGCGTCGGCACTTGGAGAATCGGACATGGGCACAATCTGAAGCAATAACTACACCCACGATTGTCCACCCATGCGCCGAAGCGGCGAAACATTGCCTCCCCCCTCGATACCCGTTTCCGATCATTCCGGCGTGGTCGGCCACCCGCCCGCCCGCAGCGACCGGTCCGACTGGGCGACCCTGCGCCGCCTTTTTCCATACCTCTGGGAATACAAATGGCGCGTGGTCGCCGCGCTGACCTTCATGATCGGTGCCAAGGTCGCCAACGTCGGCGTGCCGGTGCTGCTGAAGAACCTGGTCGACACCATGACGCCCAAGCCCGACATGGCGCAGGCGCTGTTGATCGTGCCGATCTCGCTGCTGCTGGCGTACGGGTTGCTGCGATTTTCGACATCGCTCTTCGGTGAACTGCGCGAACTGGTCTTTGCGAAGGCGACCGAAGGCGCGGCGCGGCGCATTTCGCTGGAGGTGTTTCGGCATCTGCATGCGCTGAGCCTGCGCTTTCACCTGGAGCGCCAGACCGGCGGCATGACGCGCGACATCGAGCGCGGCACGCGCGGCGTGCATTCGCTGATCTCGATGTCGCTCTACAGCATCGTGCCGACCATCATCGAACTGGTGCTGGTGCTGA
>JAQGMP010000181.1 GCA_028292285.1 Variovorax sp.
CGCGGCGACACGGTCATCAACGCCGATCACCTCGACTACTACCAGCCCGACGATCTGGCCAAGGCACGCGGCAATGTCCGGGTGAACCAGGCCGGCAACGTCTACGAGGGGCCCGAGCTCGAGTTGAAGCTCGAAACCTTCGAGGGCTTTTTCAGCAACGTGCGCTATCGCTTTCTGGCGACAGGCGCCCATGGCGAGGCCGAGCGCATCGACTTCGTCGACAGCAACGTGTCGGTGGCGCGCCGGGCGACCTACACCACTTGCCGGCGCGAGGACTATCCCGGCTGGATGCCGGCCTGGCTTCTGACAGCAGCGACCCTCACCACCGACACCGAAGAGAACGTGGGCGTGGCGACCGATGCGCAGATCAGCTTCATGGGCATCAGCACGCCGCCGTTTCCGTCGCTGAGCTTTCCGCTCAACAACGATCGCAAGACCGGTTTTTTGCCGCCGACGGTCGGCATCAGCAGCGTCAACGGCATCGACATCACGACGCCGTACTACTGGAACATCGCACCCAACCGCGACGCGACGTTCTATCCGAATCTCATGAGCAAGCGCGGCGTGAATCTGGGCAGCGAATTTCGCTACCTCGAAGACAAGTATTCGGGCGCGCTTCGCTTCGACTACATGCCGACGGACGAGTTGCGCGATCGCAAGCGCTGGGGCCTGTGGACGCACCACGAGCAAACCTTCGATCCCAAGCCGTTCGGGCTCGACTCGCTCGGCATGACGTTCGACATCAACCGCGTGAGCGACAACGACTACTGGCGCGATTTCACACGCACGCCGACGCTGACCACGCGGCTGCTGGCGACCAGCGGTGCGCTCAACTGGAGCAAGGACGACTGGAGCGGTGCCTTCGGCGCGACCAAGTACCAGACGCTGCAGTACGACGCCTCGACCATCACGCCGCCGTACGACCGGTTGCCGCAGATCACCGCCAACTATGCCAAGTACGACTGGCACGGCTTCGACATCAAGCTGGCGACCGACTACACGCGCTTTCGGGCCGATCCGTCGGTGCAGCTGCAACCCAACGGCGACCGCGTGTTCGCCGAGGGCGAGATCAGCCGGCCGTTTTTGTCGTCGGGCGGCTTCATCATTCCGAAGCTCAAGCTGCACACCGCCAGCTACCAGCTCGATTCGCCGATGGCCAACGGTTCCACCAGCGCGTCGAGCACGGTGCCGAGCTTCAGCCTCGACAGCGGCCTGATCTTCGAGCGCGATGCGAATTACTTCGGCAGGGCCTTCAGGCAGACGCTGGAACCGCGGGCCTATTACGTCTACACGCCGTTCCGCAACCAGAGCAACCTGCCCGTTTACGACAGCGCCTCGAACGACTTCAATTTCGCGACGGTCTACACCGAAAACGAATTTTCAGGGCACGACCGGGTGTCGGCCACCAACGCACTCACGGTGGGCCTGACCACGCGCCTGTACGACGCCGACACCGGCGCCGAGGCCGCGCGCTTCGGCGTCGCGCAGCGCTATCGAATCAGGGACCAGGACGTGACGTTGCCGGCCACCGGATCGACCGCTGCTTCGGTCGCGTCGCCTGCCGGCGTGAGCGATCTGCTGCTGGGCGCGCAGATCAACTGGACGTCGAAATGGAGCCTGGACACGACCTTCCAGTACAACGCCGACACGCACCGCTCGGTGCGCACGGCCGTCACCGCGCGCTATAGCCCCGAGGCGTATCACAACCTGACGGCGTCTTACCGCTTCCAGGCGCCGACGACGGCCGGCGGGAGCGACGGCAACAAGTCGATCGATGTCGGATTCCAGTGGCCGCTGAACGACCTGTGGGGCGACAAGGGCAAGGATCTGGGCCCGGGCCGCGGCGCGGGCGGTGGCCGCTGGTATGCGGTGGGGCGCCTCAACTACAGCATCCAGGACAAGACGTTGACCGATGGCGTGCTCGGCTTCGAATATGACGGCTGCTGCTGGATCGGTCGCGTGGTGCTGGAACGTTTGAGCACCGGCCAGATCTCAGCGGGCACCCGGCTCATGTTCCAGCTCGAATTCGTCGGCTTTGCAAGTGTCGGTACCAGCCCGCTGCGCACGCTGACGCAAAACATCCAGCGCTACCAGCCATTGCGCGCGCCCTACCCCGGCGCGAGCCGCTTCACCAATTACGACTGAGCCATTTGCCATGACATTTGCCATGAATCACATCCGATCCACCGTTGCGCTGGCCTGTCTGGCGGCATTGGCCGTGGCGTCCGGCGCACAGGCGCAGGGCTTTCGGCCGAGCGGCCGCGGCATCACCGACATCATGCGCACCGGCCCGCGTGTGGCGCCGGCACCGGGTGCGCCGGCACCAGCAGCACCGTCCGCATCCGGACCGGCGGTGCAGCGCTCGGCAGAATTCATCGTGGCGCTGGTCAATTCCGAGCCGATCACAAACAACGATGTGCAGAGCCGGATGTCGCGCATCCTGAAAGAAAATGCCGAAGCTGAGCGCGCCCCGCGTGCCGAACTCGCGCGCCTGGTTTTGGAGCGCCTGATTCTTGAACGCGCTCAATTGCAGCTGGCCAAAGAGTCGCGCATCACGGTGGACGACGTCGCGGTCGATCAGGCCGAGCAGACTGTTGCGCGACAGAACCAGCTTTCGCTGAGTGAACTGCGCAGTCGCGTGGTGGCCGACGGCATTTCGCTCGACGAATTCCGCAGCGATCTGCGTAACCAGTTGACACTGACCCGCCTGCGCGACCGTGAAGTCGACGGCAAGCTCAAGATCACCGACCTCGATGTCGACCAATACTTGCGCGAACAGCGCTTGAACGCGAGCGCCAAAGTTTCCTCGCCCGACATCAACCTGGCGCAGGTGCTCGTTGCCGTACCGGACAACGCCAGCGAGGCGGACGTCGTCAAGGCGCAGCAAAAGGCCCAGGGGATTGCGCAGCGCGCGCGGGGCGGTGAAGACTTCGCCAAGCTGGCACGCGAACTGTCGGATTCGCCGGAACGCGTGAATGGCGGCGCCATCGGTTTGCGCAGCGCCGACAAGTACCCGCCGCTTTTCGTCGATGCCACGCAGTCGACGGCGGTAAACGGCATCGTCGGCCCGATTCGCTCGGGCGCGGGCTTCCATGTGCTGAAGGTGCTTGCCAAGGGCCAACCCGGCGCAGCCGAAGGGTCCACCACGCAGACGCAGGTGCGCCACATCCTTTTACTCAGCGACCCCAAGACGACGACGGCTCAACAGGTCGCCAAGCTCGCCGAGTTCAAGCGTCGCATCCAGGGCGGCACGGCGGACTTCGCCGGGCTGGCGCGCGACAACTCGCAAGACGGAAGCGCCAAGGACGGTGGCGAACTCGGTTGGTCACGGCCGGGTCAGTTCGTACCAGAGTTCGAAGAAGCAATGGACCGGTTGACCCCCGGTCAAATCAGCGACCCGATCGTCTCGCGATTCGGCGTGCACCTGATTCAGGTCGAAGGGCGGCGCGAGGCCAAACTGAGCGAGGCCGAGTTGCGAGAAGCCGCGCGTGCCGAGTTGCGCGACAAGAAGGCGGACGAAGCCTTCGACACCTGGGCGCAAGAAGTTCGCGCCCGCGCGTACGTCGAGTACCGCGAACCGCCGCAAAGCTGACGTGAAGCTGCTTTGAAGCACATCCCGCGCAAGCGTTTCGGCCAGCACTTCCTGACCGACGGCGGGATCATCGATGCGATCGTGCGAGAGATCGCGCCGCAACCGGGCGATGCCATGGTCGAGATTGGCCCCGGCCTGGCCGCGCTGACGCAGCCGCTGGTCGAGCGCCTCGGCCGGCTTACCGTCATCGAGCTCGACCGCGATCTGGCCGCACGGTTGCGCGGCCATGGCCAGCTCGATGTGATCGAGTCCGATGTGTTGAGGGTGGATTTCGGCGGGTTGGCCGATCGCCTGGCGGTGCCCCCGGCGAGGGGGCTGCGCGTCGTCGGCAACCTGCCGTACAACATCTCGACGCCGATCCTGTTTCACCTGCTCGATTCAGCGCACCGGGTCGTCGACCAGCACTTCATGCTGCAAAAAGAAGTGATCGACCGCATGGTGGCGAAGCCCGCGACCTCCGACTACAGCCGCCTGAGCGTGATGCTGCAGTGGCGCTACGACATGGCCAACGTGCTGTTCGTGCCGCCGGAAAGCTTCGATCCGCCGCCTCGGGTCGACAGTGCCATCGTTCGCATGGTGCCGCTGGCCGTGCCGCCCACGGTCGACGTCGAGCGGCTCGGTGAGATCGTGCAAGTGGCCTTCAGCCAGCGCCGGAAGATCATGCGCCACACATTGGGCAAATGGCTGGAGACGCATGGCTTCGAAGGCGAGTTCGATGCACAGCGCCGTGCTGAAGAAGTACCGGTCGCGGAGTATTTGGCGTTGGCCCAGGCGGTGCCCCCGGACCGTAGCGAAGCGGTGCGCGTCACACAATAAAAAAGCCCGTCGACGACGGGCTTTTTCAGGCTTTGCTGCTGCTTTCAGGCAGCTGAAAGCCAATAGTTCGAGTTGAATGGGCTGCTCATGCGCAGCGCCAACGGCGACACATCGACCAATTTGTCGGTCGGCATCTTTTCCGCGGTGGGATCGACGGCGAGGTCGATGCCCGAGAGCACGTCCGTGCCCTGCGAAGCCTCTTTCGCCCGTTCTGCTTGGCTGGTGTGTGCAGAACGGGCTACAGAAAAGAATAGAAGCACCTGAAGGGTATCTTTCGATCCCCCCAGTAGTCCGAAGCGTCGCGGAAGATGTCGAGCAGCTGCTCGCGTGCTTCCTTGTCGAATTTGGCATTGGCCGGAATTTGCTCGAGCACGATGATGAAACCGGGCTGCGGGCCCGATTTGTGCAACGGGTCGGTCATGCAGTCGTACAGCGCGTCGAAATTCTTCCCGAAATGCGCCGGGAAGGTGAATTGCTGTGCGATCAGGTCGAGCACGTCTTGCTTGGTCTGGGCATTGCCCAGATTGGCATAGAGAAAATGCTGACCCGCTGCGTGCGCTGCTTCCTGCAGGTCGTTGACGCGGAATGCGCGAATCGACTGCACGATGTTCGGTCGCACGGAACGAAGGGATAAGGTCATCTCCGCTGGTCTTTCCATAGTTGTCGTCAACATGTCTTCTTTCGTCGTGACGCTTCGAGGCGCCGCTCCCCTCAACAGTTCATCGTTCATGCGGTCTTCATGGGACGATGCGCCGGAAGCTTGCGTAGTGGTCTGCCGTGTACCAGCAGGCGTCGGGCGCCCGGCGCTCTCCTGCGCAAACGATTCGTCTGGCGCCGCGATCACGCGACCCCGGGGTTTCGACCGTGTATTCGCGGTAGTGGCCGCGACGGGCTGTGGGTAACTGGCGTTCGCGGTTGCCGAAAACCATGCCGTCTTTGTCGTGCGCAAACGGGCCGCCATTCAAAATTGATTCGTAAGTTCGCTGACCCTGCGCCGGCAGTTCGATCAGTGCAATCGATTCCTTGGTGGACTGACCGGCTGGGCGACCGAACCAGTCTCGGGCTTCGACGTTCGATGTTCCCGTCGCCAGCGCCGCCAGCAACAAGCCGGTGAGCGCAAACTTCGGGACAAAAGACGTGATCGAGGCCATTGACTGGACAGTGACCGCCAGGGGCACCAGAGGGAAAAGAGCGGGAGTCGAATCCGTGGATTAACCTTGGGGTTAACCCGAAAATTCAAGCCCGCCAGTGTGCACCAGCTCAGCGCAAATAGCAAGTACCCTGCTCAAGGATTGAGCAGGGCGCAACGGCTGCGATGCGCCATTAAGTTGGCGCCCGCTTTCGATTAAATCGTTTACCGGTCGACGTTGGCGTCGGCGACCGTCAGCGCCGTCATGTTGACAATACGGCGCACGGTGGCGCTCGCGGTCAGAATATGCACAGGTTTGGCCGCACCCAGCAACACCGGTCCAATGGCGATGTTTCCGCCTGCCGCAGTTTTAAGCAGGTTGTACGAAATGTTGGCCGCATCGATGTTGGGGAACACCAGCAGATTGGCGTCGCCCGCCAGCGCGCTGTGCGGCATGACCGCCGCGCGCTGCTTGCCGTCGAGCGCGACGTCGCCGTGCATTTCGCCGTCGACTTCGAGCCACGGCGCCTGAACTCGCAGCAAGGCGAGCGTCTTGCGCATCTTCAGTGCGCTCGGCTCGACGCTGGTGCCGAAGTTCGAATGCGACAACAGTGCCGCTTTCGGCTTCAGGCCGAAGCGCATCATTTCCTCGGCCGCCATCGTCGTGATCTCGGCCAGTTCTTCGGGGCTCGGGTCGTAGTTGACGTGGGTGTCGACCAAAAAGAGCTGGCGGCCCGGCAGCAGCAGCCCGTTCATGCAGGCGTATACCGGCATGTCTTGCGGCGTACTCTTGCAGCCGCCCGGGCGCTTGCCGATCACTTGGTCGATGTAGTGCAGGTGCGTGTGCGTCGTGCCCCAGGTGCCGCAGATCAGGCCATCGACCTCGTCCTTGTGCAGCAGCATCGAACCGATCAGCGTCAAACGGCGGCGCATTTCGATCTTGGCGGTTTGCACCGTCGTGCCCTCGCGTTCCGTCATGCGGTGGTACGTTTGCCAGAAGTCGCGGTAGCGGTGGTCTTGCTCGACGTTGACGATGTCGTAATCGAGCTCCTCTTTCAGCCGCAGGCCGAACTTCTCGATGCGCTGCGCAATGATCGCTGGCCGGCCGATGAGCGTCGGCCGTGCCAGTCCCTCGTCGACCACGATCTGCACGGCGCGCAGCACGCGTTCTTCTTCGCCCTCGGAAAACGCCACGCGCTTCTTGGTGGCACGCTTGGCGGCATCGAAGATCGGCTTCATCGTCGTGCCGGACGCGTAGACAAAGCTTTGCAGCTTGTCGCGGTACGCGTCCATGTCCTTGATCGGGCGCGCTGCCACGCCGCTGTCGGCGGCGGCTTGCGCCACGGCCGGTGCGATCTTCATCATCAAACGCGGATCGAACGGCTTCGGGATCAGGTATTCGGGGCCGAAGCTGAGTTTCTCGCCAACATAGGCTGCCGCCACGCGCTCGCTTTGCTCGGCTTGCGCCAGCTCGGCAATCGCGCGCACCGCGGCGATTTCCATCTCGTCGGTGATCGTCGTCGCGCCGCAGTCGAGCGCGCCGCGAAAGATGTACGGAAAGCACAGGACGTTGTTGACCTGGTTCGGGTAGTCGGTGCGGCCCGTCGCCATGATCACGTCGTCGCGCACCGCGTGCGCGTCTTCGGGAGCGATCTCGGGATTCGGGTTGGCCAACGCAAAGATCACCGGGCGCGGTGCCATCCTGGCGACCATCGCCGGCTTCAGCACGCCGCCGGCCGACAGCCCGAGGAACACGTCCGCACCCTCGATCACGTCGGACAGCGAGCGCGCCTGGGTGTTCTGCATGTACTGGCGCTTGTCGTCGTCCATCAGCTCGGCGCGGCCTTCGTAGACGACGCCGGCAAGGTCGGTCACGTAGACGTTCTCGCGCTTCAGCCCGACTTTCAACAGCAGGTTGAGGCAGGCCAGCGCGGCCGCGCCGGCGCCCGAGGTGACCAGCTTGACCTGCGCGATGTCCTTGCCCGCGACCTTGAGGCCGTTGAGCATCGCGGCCGCCACCGTGATCGCCGTGCCATGCTGGTCGTCGTGGAACACCGGAATCTTCATCCGCTTGCGCAGCTCGCGCTCGACGTAGAAGCAGTCGGGCGCCTTGATGTCTTCGAGGTTGATCGCGCCGAAGGTCGGCTCCAGCGACGCGATGATTTCGACCAGCTTGGCCGGGTCTTTTTCGTCGATCTCGATGTCGAACACATCGACGCCGGCGAATTTCTTGAAGAGCACGCCCTTGCCTTCCATCACCGGCTTGGAAGCCAGTGCACCGATGTCTCCGAGGCCGAGCACCGCGGTGCCGTTGGTGATGACGCCAACGAGATTGCCGCGCGAGGTGTACTTGAAGGCGTTGAGCGGGTCCTTGACGATCTCTTCGCACGGCGCCGCGACACCGGGCGAGTAAGCCAGCGACAGGTCGCGCTGGTTGACCATTTGCTTGGTCGCCGCGATGGCGATCTTGCCGGGCACCGGGAACTCGTGGTACTCCAGTGCGGCGCGCCGCAGCTCGGCGCGTTTGTCCTCGGCAGAAGGCGCGGACGGGTTGGCGGGGGTCGATTCGAACATGGGCCTTGGCTCCTTGGGCTGCGCTGCAATGCGCTTCTTCTGGGGGCGCCGATTGTAGACCCCGACCCTGGCTGACATAGGCCGCATGGCAGAGCCGGGCGCTCTTGAAATTCGTAGGGACGTGCAGGGCGATGTGGCAATATCCCCAGCTCAAAAACCAACCCGGCATATCCGGACGAGGAGCGACCATGGCGCTGATGGATTTCATCAAGAAACAGTTCATCGACATCATCCAGTGGACCGAGTCCGGCGACGGCACGCTGGCCTGGCGCTTCCCGATGGCGGAGATGGAAATCCAGAACGGTGGCTCGCTCACCGTGCGCGAATCGCAAATCGCGCTGTTCGTGAACGAAGGCAAGGTCGCCGACGTCTTCGGTCCCGGCATGTACAAGCTCACGACGCAGACGCTGCCGGTGCTCACATACCTGAAGAACTGGGACAAGCTCTTCGAGTCGCCCTTCAAGAGCGACGTCTACTTTTTCAGCACGCGCCAGCAGATCGACCAGAAATGGGGCACGCCGCAGCCCATCACGATCCGCGACAAGGACTTCGGCGCCGTGCGGCTGCGCGCCTTCGGCAACTACAGCTACCGCATCGCCGACCCCAAGCTGTTCTACAACGAGATCTCCGGCACGCGCGAGATCTACAGCGTGGCCGACCTCGACGGCCAGTTGCGCGGCATCGTGCTGCAGAACATCAGCAATGCCATTGCTTCGAGCGGCGTGCCGTTTCTCGACTTGGCGGCCAACCAGATCAGCTTCGCGCAGGCGCTGGCGGCGCAGTTGGTGCCCGAGTTCGAGAAGATCGGCATCAAGCTCGAGAACATCACGGTGCAGAACGTCTCGCTGCCCGAAGAGCTGCAGAAGATCCTCGACCAGAAGATCGGCATGGGCATGGTCGGCAACGACATGGGCAAGTTCATGCAATACCAGACCGCGCAGGCGATCCCGAAGTTTGCCGAAGGCTCGGCCAATGGCGGCGGTATCGCGGGCGATGCCATGGGGCTGGGTGCGGGCGTTGCGTTGGGCCAGGTGATGGCGCAGAACCTGGCGCAAGGCCTCAACCCCAACAACAATGCGGCCGCCGCGAGCGCTGCCGCGGCGGTAGCGCAACCGTCGGTCGCGGTCGTCAGCCCGGCCGATGTGATGACCACGCTCGAAAAGCTCGGCGAGCTCAAGACCAAGGGCATCCTGACGCAGGAAGAGTTCGACGCCAAGAAGGCCGACCTGCTCAAGAAACTGGTCTAACCCCCGAGGCTCGCGCACCTCGTGTCGCTTCTCCTTCCCCCTTGCCGGGGGCAATGCCCGCGGCCCGGCGTAGCCGGTTCCGCGGCATTCACCGAAATGCCTGCACTCACCTTGTCGTACCGTGGCTGACGATACCGGCAGCCAGCGCTACTACCGTGCGCCCTGTCCGGGTTGCGGCGCGCCGGTCGAATTCCGTTCGGCGCAGTCGACCTTCGCCGTCTGCCCGTATTGCCAGAGCACGGTCGTGCGCCAGGGCGAGACGCTGGCGCGCATCGGCAAGATGGCCGAGCTGTTCGACGACTTCAGCCCGCTGCAGCTGTTCGCCGCCGGGCGCATCCAAGACAAGCCCTTCACGCTGGTCGGCCGCTTGCAGTACGCCTACGAAGGCGGCCGCTGGACCGAATGGATCGCGCAGCTCGACGGCGACCGCACCGGCACGCTGAGCGAGGACAACGGCGCCTACGTTTTCACGCTGCCGTACGAGCTCAAGCAGACCGCGCCGCCGGCCGGCGCGCTGGTCGTCGGCGCGACCACGGCGTTCAACGGCCAGAGCTACACCGTCGCCTCGAACCAGCAAGTGACGCTGGTGTCGGCCCAGGGCGAGTTGCCCAAGCTGCCCGACCTCGGCAAGCCGTTCGCGATGGTCGAACTGCGCAACGACCAGGGCCTGGTGTTGAGCCTGGACTACGGCAGCGCGCCGCCCGCGGCGAGTCTCGGCCGCTCGGTGCGGCTCGAAGACCTGCAGCTCACCGGCCTGCGAGACGAGTCCGGAAAAGAAGAAACCGGCCGCAGCTTCAATTGTCCGAACTGCGGCGCGCCCGTCACCGTCAATCTGGCCGACAGCAAGACCATCACTTGCCGCGCCTGCAACAGCATCATCGACCTGACGCAGGGCATCGGTGGCGAACTGAAGCATGCCGAACAAGACGAGCCGGTGCGCCCGCTCATTGCGCTCGGTACGCTCGGGCAGCTGCAGGGCGCAGCGTGGCAGGTGGTCGGCTTTCAGCATCGCATGGGCCAAGAGCCCGGCGACGACGAGCGGTTCGGCTGGGACTAATACCTGCTCTACAACAAGAAGCGCGGCTTCAGCTTTCTGGTCGACGCGAGCGACGGCTGGAGCATGGTGCAGCCGACCACCGGCGCGCCGACGATGGCCGAGAGCGGCTCTGCCGCCACGTACATGGGCAAGCGCTTTCAGCAGCAATACGCCTACAACGCCGAGACGACCTACGTCGCGGGCGAGTTCTACTGGAAGGTCGAGCGCGGGCAAAAGACCTTCAACCGCGACTTTGCCGCCGGCGCCACGCTGCTGTCGATGGAGCGGTCGGCCAACGAGCTGACCTGGTCGTCCGGCAGCAAGATGGACAGCGCGATGGTCGCCAGCGCGTTCAAGCTCGACGCGAAAAAAGACATGTTCAAGCGCAGCGACGTGCTGCCGGTGAGCGCCGCACTGGGCTCGAGCCTGGGCTGCGGCACCATCATCCTGATCGTCGTGGTGATCATCGTCCTGTTGATCATTCTGAGCACCTGCAGCAGCTCGTCGGGCGGCAGCGGTTCGCGCAGTTCCGGCGGCTCGTACGGCGGGTTTTCGAGCGGCGGCGGCCACAAGTGATTTTGATTTTTTCCGGAGGTCCTCATCATGGGATTTGAATCGTTGAAACCAGGCGTGATCCTCGGATCGCTCGTCTACGCCATCATCGGCGTGGTGATCTTCTGGCTGTGCTTCGTGATCATCGACAAGCTCACACCCTACGACCTGTGGCACGAGATCGTCGAGAAGCACAACGTGGCGCTGGGCATGGTGGTGGCCGCCATGAGCCTCGGTATCTGCATCATCGTCGCCGCAGCCATTCATTGACCGACGGTGCGTTGAGCGGGCCTCGTTCAGGCGGGCCGCAACCGGTCGAGATCGCACTCCTCGCCAGCGTCTTCGTCGTCGCGGCTTGCGGGCTGGTGTACGAGCTGAGCGCAGCGGCGTTGAGCTCGTACCTGCTCGGCGATTCGGTGCTGCAGTTCAGCACCATCATCGGCACCTATCTCTTCGCCATGGGCGTGGGCTCGTGGCTCTCGCGTTATTTCGATCGGCAGCTGCCCGCGCACTTCCTGCGCATCGAGTTGCTGGTAGCTGTCGTTGGCGGCTCGCTGCCGGCCATCCTCTTTCTTGCGAATGCCTATCTGCCGGGCTCATTCAGGCTGCTGTTATACGGACTCGTGATGGCCGTCGGCACACTGGTCGGGCTGGAGATTCCGCTGGTCATGCGCATCCT
>JAQGMP010000204.1 GCA_028292285.1 Variovorax sp.
TGTTGCCCGAAGGCATTGGCCGCGCGGCCGCTTCGGCGTACCGCGAGTTGCGCCGGGTGCAGCATCGGGCCCGCCTGAACGAAGAGCCGACGCAGGTCGCGCTGCCGGGCCTGGCGGTCGAACGCGAAGCGATGCTGGCGTTGTGGAAGGCTGTGTTTGGCTGAGGCGATGCGCGTGAAACGGCCCATGACGCGGGCAGTGTCTCGGCCACTGGCTGTCGCGGCTGTCGCCGCCGCAGTGCTGCTCGCCGGTTGTGCCAGCGGACCGCGTGGCGGTCGCGACGGTGCGCCGACCAACCCGCCGGCAGGACTGTCGCGCACCCCCGACGCCGAGCCGCGCATCGAGGCCATCCGCAGCGCGAACGGCACCAGCAAGCCCTACACGGTGCTTGGCCGCTCTTACGTTCCCATCGCAGACGATCGGCCTTTCAAAGAAACGGGACTGGCGTCGTGGTACGGCAGCAAGTTCCACAGCCAGTCGACCGCGAGCGGCGAGCCCTACGACATGTATGCCATGACGGCCGCGCACAAAACCCTGCCGCTGCCCAGCTACGTGCGCGTGCGCAACCCCGCCAACGGGCGAGAAGCGATCGTGCGGGTGAACGACCGTGGCCCGTTCCACGACGACCGCGTGATCGACTTGAGCTACGCGGCGGCCGCCAGGCTCGATCTGCTGCGCGGCGTGGCGCCGGTGGAGATCGAGCGCATCACGAACCAGGAAATTCAGGCCGGCACCTGGCGGCGCGGCAACGAGGAGACGGCGCTTGCGTCGGCGGCTTCGCTGTCGTCATCGTCGTCGGGCTATGCGACGCAACCGAATTCGCAGAGCGTCGACGTGCCGGCGGCTTTCACCTCGCCGGTCGTTTCTGCGCCGCGTGCCGAGGGAACGGATTTGCCGGCGATGCAACCGTTGGCGCCTCTGTCTTCAAGTGGACCTTCGAGCTTGTCTTCTGCCGCGGTCAACTCGCCGCCGTCTTTCAACACATTGCAGGCTGCGCCGACCAGCGACGCTCCGTCCGGCATGTCGACGGCCGGCTTCTGGGTGCAGCTCGGCGCCTTCAGCCAGCGCGATGGCGCCATTGCCTTTCAACAGAAGATGGCGGCCACCATGCCGCAACTGGCGGCCAACCTCAATGTGTTCAGCGAGGGCAACACGCATCGCGTTCAGGCCGGGCCCTACGCTTCGCGCGACACCGCGCGCAGCACGGCGGAGCAGGTGCGCAACGGCCTGCAACTGGCGCCGATCGTCGTCGAGCGGCGCTGATCGGCCGGGCGAGCCGCCCCTTTTGCCCTTTTTATCAGGCGCCCTGGTAGACCGTTTTGGGAACGATGGTCGCCGCCAGCTCTTTGCGGTAGCGGTTGAGTTCCTGCACGGTCTTGAAGCTGCGGTTCATCAGCAAGCTGAGGTTGTGCAGGATGCGCTCGCCGACCTTGCTCTCCCACACCGCATCGAACTTGATCTGGTTGTCGAGCCAGTGTTCGAGCCACTCCGGATCCGGCATGCGGCTCTGGATGGTGTCGCGCGGAAAGTGCGCCTTGCTCACGTGCAGGTTGGTCGGGTGCAGCGCCTGCGCCGTGCGGCGCGCGCTCGCCATCAGCACGCCGACCTTGGTGAAGGCAGCGCGTGCTTCGTCGCCGAACTTTTCCATTGCACGCTTCATGTAGCGCAGGTAGGCGCCGCCGTGACGGGCTTCGTCCTGGCTCAGCGTCGTGTAGATGTGCTTGATGA
Source organism: Variovorax sp. (assembly GCA_028292285.1). GTDB lineage: Bacteria > Pseudomonadota > Gammaproteobacteria > Burkholderiales > Burkholderiaceae_C > Variovorax. The sequence goes on from JAQGMP010000204.1 coordinate 1,729, forward strand.
CAGGCTCGGTATGCCATTCGGCAGCGCGGCGATACCAATGATTGAGCCGGATCTCGCCGCAAAAATGCAGCATCAGCGTTTCAAGCGGCGGTGCCGGGTCGAAGTCGAAGCGCACGTCGTGCAGCTCCTGCTCGGTCGGGGCGTGCTGCGGGCTGAAGCGCTTGAGATATTCCATCAGCACCAATGAATGCTTTTGTTCTTCGAAAAACCAGATCGACATGAAGGCTGAAAAATCGCTGTCGTGCCGGTTGTCGCGCAAAAACATTTCGGTGGCCGGCAGCGCGGCCCACTCCGTGATGGCGTTCATCTTGATCGTTTGCGCCTGCTCTTCGGTGAGCTTGGTCGCGTCGAACGACTGCCACGGAATATCCCGATCCATGTCCCAACGGACGGACTCGAGTTGTCTGAAAAGTTCCGGGTAGAGCATTCAAATCTTTCTAAGGCCGGCGGATTTTAATAGGCACGTTCAGCACGTCCGTGACAACCGCGCGATGATGTGGGTACGTGCGCCGCGTCGGCGTGGATGCGACCCTTCTATTTGCAGGAGATTTCCCATGCGAATGACCGCCCTGAAGCCTGCCTTTCGATCTGCGCGAACCCCGGCATTCGCCCTGACTTGCGTGGTTTCGCTCGCGCTCTTCGCCCAGATGGCGCGTGCGCAGAGCGCGGCACCCGCCGCGCCTGCGGCTGCAGCCCCGGCCGCTGCAGCCGCACCCGTCGCGGCGACGCCTGCCGACGGCGCCTGCCCGACCATCCTGAACTACACCTTCCCCCGGCTGCAAGACGAGAAACCCCAAGCGCTGTGCCAATACAGCGGCAAGGTGGTGTTGGTCGTCAATACGGCGAGCTTTTGCGGCTTTACGCCGCAATACAAAGGACTGGAAGCGCTCGACAGCAAATACCGCTCGCGCGGGTTGGTGGTACTGGGATTTCCATCCAACGATTTTTCGCAGGAATCCGGATCGAACAAAGAGATCGCAGATTTTTGCGAAAGTACCTTCGGCGTCAAATTTCCGATGTTCTCCAAGAGTTCGGTGCGCGGCAGCGAAGCCAATCCGCTTTTCAAGCAACTCGCCAAGATTTCGGGCACCACGCCCAAATGGAATT
>JAQGMP010000236.1 GCA_028292285.1 Variovorax sp.
CAACCTCGGCCAGCACCTTGCCCGTGGTCGGGTTGTAGGTCTTGAAGGTCTTGCCCGATGCGGCGGGCACCAGCTTGCCGTCGATCAGCAGCAGCTTGGGATGGCCGTCCAGATAGGCCGGCAGCACTGCTTGTTCATTGATGATTCCCATGTTCGTTCCTTTGAGTGACTACAAAAATCGAGGCAAACCAGTGATGCCGGCAGCGGCGGGCCGCCCGATGCGCATGCCGCGCCATGGCCTTTGCACGCGGTCCTTTAAAATGAAAGCGCCCGCCGCAGGATTTCCCCGACTGGGTCTTTTCTGGAACTCATGACTGCCTCGAATGTCGACACCGACACCGCCGCCCGCGCCCCTGCAATCACTGTCGCCGTTGCACCGGCGCAGTTCTCCAAGATCACGCGACGCCGCCTTTTCGAAGAAGTCTGCGACCGCATTCGCGCCAAGCTGGCCCGAGGTGAATATCGTCCTGGCGACAAGCTGCCGGCGGAACGCGAACTCGCTGCCGAATTCGGCGTCGGCCGGCCGGCGGTCCGCGAGGCGCTCCGCGCGCTCGAGAACGCCGGCCTCCTGACGCTCAAAGGGGGCGCCTTCGTGCGCGAGGCTGACCCCGACACCGTCACCCAGTCGATCCACGACCTGATGAATCTGGGGCATATCTCGCTGGATGCACTGATGGAAGCGCGCATCGTTCTGACGGATTCGGTCCTCAAGATGGCTTGCGAGCGCGGCACGGCGCAGGAGTTCGACGCGATCGAACGCAGCATCGATGTCAGCGAGCGTCTCGAGCTTTACGGGGCGCTCGACGAACGGTTGTCTGCCGGCACGGAATTCTTCCGGCTCATCGCTGTCGCTGCGCACAACGATGCGCTGTTGCTGCTTGTCGATTCGCTGACTGTGATCGTGCGTCGCGTTGTGCGACAGGTGCGCCCGCAGACGACCGCGCTGATCCCGCTGCGCCGGCAGATCCTCGCTGCGATGCGCAGGCACGACGCGCGGGCCGCTCAAGCGGTGCTGCACGACTTCTTCAAACAAGTGCAGGCCGAGTTTCTGCTTGCCGCGAAAGCGTCGAACGCGTCCAGGTAGTGTCCGTGGATTCATTGCGCTGTTGCGATTGCGGATGCGGTTGCGTTAGGCGGTACCCAGCCCCGCGTTACCCAAAGCATCTTTATGCGTCGAACTGTTGCTCCGTGCCTGCTGCTCGCGGCGCAGCATGATCGTGCCCATAACGAAGGCCAGCACGGCTGCCACGATGCAGGTGGCCGCAAGAGAATAGAGAGCTGAGCGACTGTTGCCCGTGAGGTCGGTCAGGAAGCCGATCACCCATGGCCCTGCGAGGCCACTGAGATTGCCGACCGAATTGACCATTGCCACCGTGATCGCGACAGCGGCACCCGCGAACATCGTGGCCGGCATGGTCCAGAAGAAGGCCGCTGCCGCAGGCGTGCCGCCGGCGCCGAGGCACAGACCGATCAATGTCAACGTCGGCGAATCCGTCACTGCAGCCAGGTACAAGCCGGCGCCTGAGAGCACCATGCCGAAAAACATGTGCCAGCGGCGGTCCCCGGTCATGACCGAAGTTCGGCCCATGCCCCAGATCAGCGCGCACGCAAATAACCAGGGGATTGCGGAGATGAAGCCGGAGTGGACGGCATCGGTGTGAAAGCGTTCCTGCAGGATTTTCGGCATGAAGTAGACCAAGCCCCAGTAGCCGAGCAACATCAGGAAATAGAGCGCTGCGAAGACCCAGGCAGCGCCACTCTTGAGCACGCCAAGAAAGTTGCGGACCACATCGCCACGGACCGCTGCTTTCGCAGCCGGGATCTGCGTGCTCAGGTAACTCTTTTCCTCGGGCGTCAGCCACGTTGCATCCTGCGGACGATCCGGCAGCCGCAAGAAGGTGTAAGCCGCCAGCGCAAACGCCGGAATGCCCTCGAGCACGAACACGAGCCGCCAATCCGCGATCGGGCCAAAGCCATCTAGGGCCAACAGCGCAGAAGTCGCAAGCGCGCCGAAAACCAACCCGAGCGGCGTGTAGGCCGTGTAGATCGAATACGCCTTGCCGAGCGAGCGCGGTGGAAACCATAGCGTCATCAGGAACAGCGCGCCCGGATAGAAACCCGCTTCAGCCACGCCAAGCAACATCCGGTAGGCGTTGAGCGCAGTGGCGTTTTCAGTCGTCGCCAGAGCGAAGCACACGATGCCCCAGGCGGACATGATGATCGTCATCCAGACCCGACCTCCGAACTTGACGATCGCCATGTTCGACGGGATCGCAAATGCCAGGTAGCCGATGTAGAACAGGCCGGCCGCGAAGCCGAAGCTTGCGCCGGTCAGATGCAGGTCGCGCGAGATCGGCGCGGCCAGCACGCCAAGATTGGCACGGTCGATGAAGGAGATCAGATAGCCTAGGATGAAGATCGGCATGACCCGCCACATCACTTTGGACAGGATGCGTTGCTCTAACGCAGGATCAGGTGCTTCGTCGGTCGCGTGCATGAGTTTGTCTCCTTAAGTTGGTCATCTCTAGGGGGTCAGGAAGGGGCCGCGAGTCGCTCGCCGAACACGCCGGCCGCGTCAAGCGCGAGGATGCGTTCGACGCTGTAGCCGAGCGTGCGCTCCAGTACCTCGCGTGTGTGTTGGCCAAGACGAGGCGCGGCCACAGGTGCTTCCACGGGCGACTTTTCCAGCGTGATCGCCGAGCGGATATTGGCGATGCGGCCGGCCGTGGGATGCGCGATATGCGAGACGATGCCAAGTGCTTCGGTCTCGGGCGAGCGCAACGCCTCGGCGATCGTGCGCACTGCGCCGGCCGGTACACGCGCGGCTCGCAGCCGCAGCAGCCAGTGGTCGCGCGTGTTGGTGGCGAACGCGGCATTGACGGCTTCGAACAGGCGCTCGCGATGCTTGAGTCTGCCGGCCTTGACGATCAACTCGGCGTCGTTCGCCAGGTCGGCGCGCCCTATCAAATTGAACAGACGCTGGTAGATGTCGGTGCCTGTACAGGCGATGTAGATGGGCCCGTCACTCGCATAAAACACACCGGTCGGTGCCGTGTCGGGGCTGCCGTTACCGTGACGCCCCGAGACCCAGGCGTCGTCGCTGAGGGTCTGGAGCGGCGCATAACCGACCATGGTCATCGCGCTCGCATAGAGCGACGTCTCCACGCGCTGGCCGCGGCCGGTGCGCAGCCGCTCGATCACCGCCGCGAGAATGCCGTTGGCGGCCATCATCGAGGTGCCGATGTCCATCACCGACGGCCCGGTGCGCACGCCCTCGCGATCCGGATAGCCATTGAGCGACATGAATCCGCTTTCGGCCTGCACGATTGGATCGAAGCCGACGCGATCAGCGAAGGCGCCGCTGCGGCCATACGCAGAGACGGAACAATAAATGAGCGAAGGATGCGACGCCGAGAGTTCCTCGTAGCCAAGGCCGAAGCGTTCCATTACGCCGGTGGAGAAGTTCTCTACGAGGATGTCCGCATTCTTCAAGAGATCGTGCAGGATCTCCCGCCCCTCGGCGGTCTTCATGTCGATCGCGATGCTTTGCTTGTTGCGATTGACCCAGAGGAACGGAGCGCCTTCGCCGTCGAGTGCCTCCATCGCAGGCGGGTAGTGGCGAAATTCATCGCCGCGCTTCGGGTTCTCGATTTTGATCACCTCGGCGCCGAGATCCGCCAGCATCAGTGTGGCGTAAGGACCGGCGACGAAATGGGTGAAATCGATCACGCGCATGCCGCGCAACGGTCCACCGGGTTGTGCTTGCTTTGGCGCGACTGTTGATTGACTTGAGCTGGATTCCATTGCGGGTCTGAAATGTGTAGGTGACTGCAGGCTTGTCTCGTTGTCGTTGCGTCTTCGCTAATGTCCGACCACAGAACCAAAAATATGAACCAACTTCGTTGGCTGCAAACCGGAAGCGGGGCGTTGTGTCTACTCTGCTCAGGGCGGGGGAGGGAAGTACAACTAAGCTTCTCGCTAGGAGAATAAATGGTCTTACCATAAAAATAAACGCGGGTTTGTACCGGTGCTGGCGTACTGGAGCAAACCTACGATTGCGCCTTTGGCAAATGGATGGGCCAATCGGCGCTCATGCTTGGCCTGCAGAAAGGCATCTTTCATGGCTGACCTACAGAAATCGGATTTCGACTTCATCGTGATCGGCGGCGGCTCCGCCGGCTGCGTCATGGCCAATCGGCTCTCAGCCGATCCTGCAGCGCGCGTGGCGCTGATCGAGGCAGGACCCTCGGACCTGGATTTCCCCACCAGCCTCAAGACCCGGCTACCGGCTGGCATGCTCTTTCTGCTGCCTCATGACAAGTACAACTGGAAGTACAGCTTCGCGCCTCATACCGGTGTGAACGATCGTGAGCTGCCTTGCCCGAGGGGTAAGCTGCTTGGCGGCTGCAGTTCGGTCAACGGCTCGGTCTATATCCGCGGTCATCGGCTCGATTACGACGACTGGGCCGCACTCGGTAATGAGGGTTGGGCCTGGAACGATGTGCTTCCGGTCTTCAAGGGCCAGGAGGACCATCAGCAAGGCGATTCACATTGGCACGGCCGCGGCGGAGAGTTGCGTGTCGAGGTGCCGGACAATATCAATCCGCTGTCGCATGCCTTCGTGCGCGCCGCGGTCTCGCTGGGCCATGCGCACAGCCTTGACCCCAACGGAGCCGAGCAAGACGGCTTCGGCCTGACCCACGCGACGCAGCGCAACGGGGTGCGCTCAAGCGCCTCGCGGTCCTTCCTTCATCCAGTCTGGGAACGCCCCAATCTGACCGTGCTCACCGGAACGCTGGTGGAGCGCATCCTTATGCACAAGGGCCGCGCTACCGGCGTCGCAATCCGGCGCGACGGCCAGCGCGAGGAGCTCACCGCCGCCTGCGAAGTGGTGCTAAGTGGCGGCGCAATCAACTCTCCGCAATTGCTGATGCTCTCCGGAATCGGCCCTGCTGCGCATTTGTCGGCACATGGCATTGAGGTAGTGCATGACATGCCCGGCGTCGGGGCCAACCTGCAGGACCATCCAACGGTCCAGGTTTCAAACCTCAATCCAACTGCCGAGTCCTATGCCTACAGCATGCGCACCATGCCGCGCATCGCTACCGCGCCGCTCAACTACCTGTTCCGGCGACGCGGAATGCTTGCTTCAAATGCAGCTGAAGCTGGCGGCTTTATGCGCACCCAGCCTGGACTGGACCGGCCCGACATTCAGATGACCTTCGTGGTCGGGCTGAAGGCCGCAGTAGCAAAGCTGCCCGCGGTGCATGGAATGATGCTGATGGTTCATCTCATGCGGCCGAGTTCGCGCGGCCGGCTTGTTCTTCGCTCGAGCAACCCAACCGACAGGCCGCTGCTGCATCCTGATTTCCTCGCCCATCAAGCCGATATCGACACACTGATGCGCGGCGTACGCGAGGCCCGCCGCATTTTGGCTGCCCAACCCCTGGCTTCTTTCACCGGCGAAGAGGTCACGCCGGGTGCCGCCTTCCAGAGCGATGTCGAACTCGAATTTGCGATCCGCAATCAGGTCGGTACGGCCTATCACCCGGTCGGTACCTGCAAGATGGGCCCTTCCCACGATGGCATGGCGGTGGTCGATGCGCGACTCGCAGTTCACGGCATCGAGGGCTTGCGGGTGGTCGATGCCTCGGTCATGCCAAACATCATTGGCGGCAATACGAATGCGCCCACGATGATGATCGCCGAGCAGGCCGCACGCTTCATGCGCGAGCCCCAGCGAAATCGGAACGCCGCCTTTATCCGTCCGCGTGAGCCGCAAATGCAGTCAGTTACCGAAGCCGCGTGACCCGTGTGACCCGTATGAGCGCCGCCGCACCGGCCTGCGGCCTCAGGCGCATGGCGTCAAGCCTGGCGGATCCGCACCGGCATTGCGGAGAAACCGCGCAGGTTGTTGGCGAATTTTCGCTTGGCCGGTCCGACGACATCGATGATCCAGTCGCGTTTGAGAATCTCTTCCCACAAGACGCGAAGCTGCAACTCGGCGAGCCGGTTGCCCAGGCAGCGGTGGATGCCCATCCCAAATGAAAGGTGCGCGCGGGGATTGGCGCGGTCGATCTTGAACTGATAGGGCTCGGGGATCATCTCTTCGTCCCGGTTGCCCGACATGTACCAGATAACAACTTTGTCACCTTGCTTCATTGAGTGGCCGCGGAATACGGTGTCCTGTGTGACGGTGCGGCGCATGTGAGGCACCGGGGTGACCCAGCGGATGATTTCGGGCACCATGTTCGCGGCGAGCTGGGGCCGGGCGCGCAGCTTTGCGTACTGCTCGGGGAATTGGCTCAGAGCCAGCAGGCCGCCGGTGATCGAATTGCGCGTGGTGTCGTTGCCGCCCACCATCAGCAGCACGATCATGCCGAGGAACTCCTGCGGTTCCATGGAGGCGGTGGCCGGCGAGTGCGCAAGCATCGAAATCAGGTCCGGGCCCGGCGCGCGCTGCTTGCGTTCGTTAAACAGAACGGCGAAGTAGGCCGCGCATTCCCTGAGCTTGGCATAGCGCTTTTCTTCGGTGTCGATCTCTCCGCCCACGTTCAAATCGAGATTGACGATGTCGCTCCAGTAAGTCAGGAGACGCCGCTCCTCGCGAGGGAAGTCCATTAGCTCTGCAAGCACTCGCCCGGTGAGTTCGATCGCGACGCGGTCAACCCAGTCGAAGGTCTCGCCAGTCGGCAGCGAATCAAGAATCGTATTGACCTCTTGGCGCACTTTGTCCTCCATGCGCAGCAGGTTGCCCGGAGCGACCACCGGGCTCACCACTTTGCGCTGTGTGTCGTGCAGCGGCGGGTCAGAGTTGATGAAGCTGGTGCGGCGCATGCTCTC
>JAQGMP010000264.1 GCA_028292285.1 Variovorax sp.
AGCTTCTCCCAGAAGCGCTTGCTGATTTGGACCGGGTTGGTCGCATACACGTGGTTGGTGCCGCTGACGTACTTCTGGACTTCGTAGAACTTGCTCGACAAGATCACCGAATACGGGTTTTCCTCGCCGTCCACGGCCTTGCTTTCGAGGGCGTTGTATAGCTCGGCGAAGGGCATCGGCAACGGGTTGGCCTTGAAAGTCTTGAAGGTCTCCAGGAACACCGGATTCGGGATGACGCGCAGCTTCAGTCCATCCAAATCTTCGCCTTTCGTGATGGGACGCTTGCTGTTGGTGACGTTGCGAAAACCCAGGTCGAAGAACCCCAGGGTGACGATCCCCTTGTCAGCCAGCTTGGCGCTGATCATCTTGCCCAGCGGGCCGTCGACCATGGCATCTGCCTGCTGGCCATTGCTGAATAGAAACGGGAAGTCGAACAGGCCGAACTCCTTGACGACGCCGGTCAGCGAGGTGGTGGACGCCACGAGCATCTCCTGCACGCCGCCCTGCAGTGCGGATTGCTGCTGCAGTTCGTTGCCGAGCTGGCTGCTGGCGTATTCCTTGACCGTGATCTTGCCGCCGCTCTTGGCTGCCACGAGCTCGGCGAACTTCTTGACTCCCCAACTGGTCGGGTGGTCGGTGTTGTTCAGGTGTCCAAATCGAATTGTCCGTTCCTGAATGTCTTGGGCCTGAACGAGCGTGGCGGCGACGAGCAGTGTGAGGCTGCTTGCCAATTTCAAGAGTCTCGATGCCATGAAGGTCTCCTTTTGTGGTCTGAAAGATCGGGGAGGGTTGCCCCCGCGCGCATCGGGCCGCTGTGCTTCCTGACGGCCATCGGGCGGTTAAACGGTGTCGTAATATTATTGGATCATCGGAGCATACACAACGCATATGATGATCAGGGTATTCTCTGATTGCCACAAATGCGATTCGTACCAAAGCTGTGCTGAGCCATGATCCGTCCAGGAGCGACACTTGTTAACTGACAACTCCCTTGATTCCCCAGACAGCGCCACAGTCGGCGAGGTCGCGTATCGCCGTATCCGCTCTGACATCGTGTTGGGCCGGCTGACGCCCGGGCGGCGTTTGCCGCTGGAACGGATGAAAGAGGCCTACGGCACAAGCGTCAGTACGCTGCGCGAACTCTTCAGCCGACTCGCCACGGAAGGTTTGCTCGTCGCGGAAGGGGCACGCGGGTTCCAGGTCACCGCGGTCTCCACGGCCAACCTTCGGGAAGTGGCATCGATGCGGCTTCTCCTGGAGGGCCACGGACTCAAGGAGTCTTTCCAGCGCGGCGACCTCGAATGGGAAGGCCGCGTGGTCGCGGCGCATCACATGCTCGCCACGATGGAAAAGCGGATGGCGGCTGGCGAACCTGCTCCGTCGGAAACGTGGCGCCAGTACGACTGGGCCTTTCACGTCGCGCTGATCTCGGCCTGCGGGTCCGACTTGCTGCTACAAACCTACGCGTCGATCTGCGACAAGTACCTGCGCTACCAGATGATCGCCGCCATCTTCCGTGGCAAAGAGGCAGCAGACGAGCACCAGCTTCTCCTCGAATGCGCGCTCGCCAGGGACTGGCAGCGCGCGCAGCAGACCCTGGTCACCCACGTCGAGGATTGCGTCACGCAGATGACATCGGTGCTGGACGCCCCCCGAACCGGGATTCTTGTGAACAGCCTATGACATCGTCTCCCAATGGCCCGCTGCGCATCGGCATTCTCGGCGCCGCGCGGATCGCCCGTTCGTTCGTCGAAGCCGTGCGACCGTCGGCCAAAGTCGTGGTCACCGCCGTGGCGAGCCGCGACGGCGAGCGCGCTGCAGCCTTCGCGCGCGAGTTCGGCATTGGCCGGGTCCATGCCAGCTACGACGCGCTCTTTGCCGACCCCGACATCGACGCGGTGTACGTGCCGCTCCCCAACAACCTGCACGCCGAGTGGTCGATCCGCGCCGCCGATGCCGGCAAGCACGTCCTCTGCGAGAAGCCGCTCGCCGCCAGTGCAAGGGAGGCACGGGCCATGTTCGCGGCCGCCGAGAAGAATGGCGTGTATCTGGTGGAGGCTTATCCGTATCGTGCCCAGCCGCAGACGCTCAAGGTTCGCGAACTCGTCGCGGCCGGCGCCATCGGTCGCATCCAATTCATCCAGGCATCCTTCGGCTTTCCTTTAACCGACGCCGCCAACATCCGGATGGACCCGGGCCTGGCGGGCGGCGCGCTGATGGACGCGGGATCGTATCCGGTGAGCTTCGTGCGCACCGTGGCCGGCGCCGCACCGTTGCGCGTGTCCGCCTTCTCACGATGGGGCACGACGGGTGTCGATCTGACCACGATGGCAACGCTCGAGTACCCGGGCGGAGTTCTTGCGCAGATCTCGTGCAGCTTCGCCACCGCGCGCCACAGACACGCATTCATTGCTGGTGACGCGGGTTCCATCACCACCACCTACTTCAACGATACCGGCGCCGACTTTCCGCCACTCGTGGACGTGCGCCGGGGCACCGGATGGGATGCGGCACGCGAAGTGATCGAAACCGAAGCGATCGCCGGATTTCTGGCCGAAGCAGAGTCGTTTCATGACCTCGTGCGCTTCGGTTGGGGCGCATGGACGGGCGCCACCCCTGCCGAATCGATCGACATTGCAATGACGCTCGATGCGATCGCGGCCAGCAGTGGCCAGGGCGCTCCAGTTGACGTGTCAAATAAGCAGGGGAATTGAGAATGTCACTTTCAGGCAGTGCGGCGCTGGCGATGTGGTGGGACATGGGGCCCGAGATGAAGTCCGAGTTTGAGCATTGGCATTCCCATGAGCATTTTCCTGAGCGGCTCGGCGTGCTTGGATTCCGGCGGGCGTCGCGCTGGACGAGTGCTGCCGGCGGCGAAGGCGTCTTTGTCATGTACGAGCTCACTTCGTATGCGATCCTTTCGTCGGATGCTTATGTCGCCCATCTGAACACGCCGTCGCCATGGTCCGTGCGGATGATGCCGCACCATCGAAACATGGTGCGCAGCCAGTGCCACGTGCTCGAATCAACGGGCGGCAGCGCGGCAAGATACGCCCTGACACTGCGTGTCTCGCCGCTGCAAGACTGCGCAGATGAGCTGCGTGCATTCTTCCAGGCGCTTTGCACCTCTCTGATTCAGCGACCGGGCATCGTGGGTGCGCACCTGTTGCGGCATCAGACACCCCTCGTCGCCGAAACCACCGAACAACGTATTCGCAACTCCGCTGACCGGGTGGCGGATTGGGTGTTCGTTGTCCTTGGCTACGAGGCAGATGTCGTGCAGTCGCTTGTCGATGCCGATCTTTCTGCTGTGGCGTTGCAGGCGTCAGGCGCGGCCGAAGGTGCGCTCAGCGGTCTCTATACGCTCTCGCATTCGGCGACACCCGACGACGTCGCCGGCTTGAACGCACGTTGACGGGTTTTCGGCCTTTGCCGATCATGTGACGTAGAAGAAAGTGGATTCGATACCGCTTTCTTGCGTTCTCGTTTGCCTCTGAGTCGCAGCTTTCCAGTCACAGTTTTGGCTGCCCACATTCGCCTTGAGCTTGGTGCCGTCCAGCGCCACGGTGCCTAACTAGGGCGGCCGGCTCATCGAGGTGCAGCGCAGGGAAGTCCGAGTGCGTGCGATGCGCGGGGTTTGTCTGCGCCCCGCGCACGAAGTGCAACGTCCTCGTGCAACTTGGCGGCCAGCTTGCGCGAGCTGAAGGTGCCCGTCGCGTAGCCGTAGATGAGCACCTTGACCATCATGGCCGGACGGAACGGCTGGTGGGCCGCCCTTGGCATACCGGGCACGGAATGCACTCAGATCAAGACGCTCGACGCTGTCGCTGATGAAGCACGCCAGATGCCCTTCAGGCAACCAGTCTGGCAGTGCGTCGGGCGGCAGTCGTTGCTGCTGCGGTTCGCAGGGAGGTAGCTGGCGGGCATAGGACCACAATCTACCAAGCCATCATCCGTTGGTCACGCTTCTGCCGTGCACGCTCCTACAGAGTAATGTCTTCAACATGCGTGACCGTGATCGACCCGTGCCGCCTGTCGGCGCTCGGCGCTCGGCGTTCGGCGTTCCGCTGTCGGCTGTCGGCTGTCGGCTGTCGCATTCATCGGCCCATTTGTAGAAATAATAGCTTCCGCGAGAGCTTTACTGTTTCGACGCAGTCACCGACCAGACGGCATTGCCTACGTCGTCCGCAATCAGCAGCGCGCCATCCGCACCCTGTGCAAGTCCGACGGGTGCGCCATATAGAGATTTTTCATCGGACGATGCGAAGCCGGTGACGACCGGCATTTTCTGCCCGGTCGGACGCCCGTCGACGAATTTGACGTAGCTCACCTCATAGCCACTCAGAGGAGAACGGTCCCAACTCCCGTGCTCGCCAATGAAAGCGCCGCCCCGGTACATGGCCGGGAGGTTGGTTCCGGTGTAGAAGAGCAGGCCGAGCGGCGCAACGTGCGAGGTCAATGCAAAGTCGGGCTTGATGGCCTTCTCCACCAGGTCGGGGCGCTGCGGTTTCACGCGCTGGTCAACATGTTGGCCGTAGTAGCTGTAGGGCCAGCCATAAAAGCCGTGCTCCACCACAGCGGTCATGTAGTCGGGGACCAGGTCAGCGCCGATCTCATCGCGCTCGTTGACAATGGCCCAGAGCTTGCCGCTTTGCGGCTCCCACTGGAGACCTGTCGGATTGCGAAGCCCCGAAGCGTAGACACGGCTCGCCCCCGTCGCCGCATCGACTTCCAGAATGGCCGCTCGTCGGTACTCCACTTCCAGCCCGTTCTCGGTGATGTTGCTGTTCGAGCCGACGCCGACGTAGAGTTTCTTACCATCCGGACTCGCCAGCAGCGACTTGGTCCAGTGGTGATTGACGGTGTTGGGCAGGTCGGCCAGTTCGGTGCCAAGGTCTTCCATGCGGGTGGCGCCTGCGGTGTAGGCGTACTTCATGATCCTGTCGGTGTCCGCCACGTAGAGCGTCTGGCCGATCAGCTGCAGTCCGAAAGGCGAATGCAGGTGCTCCAGGAAGACGTGTTGCTCCCACTGGAGAGAGCCCGCGGCTTTGTGCAACAGCGTGATCCGATTGCCGCCCTTGGCACCTTTGCCCGACCGGTTCTTGACGACGCCGGCAATCAGTTGCTTAGGAGTTGTCACTGCCTCGGTGCCGGGGCCATTCGATTCGACCACCAGTACATCCCCGTTTGGCAGCGTCAGCAGCTGACGGGGATGTTGAAGGCCTCCCGCGATCTTCTCGATCTTCAGGCCGCTCGCCACGGTGGGGTGTGCGTCACCTTGCCATCCAACTCCGTTGGGAACCTGCATGGGCGGCACAAGGAAGTTTTTGGCTGCGGGAAGGACGGGTTCTTTGCCCATCTGTTGCTGCGGGTCGATCGCTGCGCGTTCGCCGCATCCGCCGAGCGCGACTGCCAGAACCACGGCCGTCAAAAGGACTGTTATCAATTTCTTGTCGTTCATGCTTGCACCTGGCTGTAGTCGTTCCATTGCTGCAGTGTCACGAGGACATTACCGACGACCAGAAGCGCAACCGTCGCTATCGAAAGCCACATGCCCTCCGGCATGACGCCATAGGCGTCGCGGCTGTGGACGAAAGCATTGACGATGGCTGCAGCAATGCCCAGCAGGTAGACGACAAAGGCCGCCTTCTCGCGTGGGGTGCTTCGATTGACCCCAGGAAACCAGACTCTAACCAGATTGATAAGTCTCGGAATCACCGCGAACACCAGTCCGATCGCAATCAACCAGGCTGCTGACTTGAACCACAGTACGTCTGCGCTCCTGGCATAGATCACGTCGAATATCAATGCACCGACAAGGAAGCCGAACGCTATAGGATCCAGCAGATTGAACATAACGGCAGCTGTCAGGGAATATCGTTTCTGAGTGTCGGAGCGCATACGAGGTCGGGCTCCGGCCGCACATGTTGCGGAAAGAGCGAGCGTAATTGTTGAGGGGAGCAAAGGCTAATCCCGAACAGGGATTTCAAACTACCGCGGGGGATAGACGAGAGCAATGACTACGCGAATACAAGACCGAACCGAAACGGTGCTGGTCTAACTTTGATAACACGCTTCAGATGGACGCCAATCAGAGCCATGAGTCAGCTTGTCGTCAGAGAAGACAGGGCCCTCTCGTAGAGCGCGTTGATCAGCGAAGACCCACTGCGACCCGGCGTACTGACTTTCAGAGGGCGCGTCCAGATTCGCCCCAACGACTAGTTCCAATAGATTAGTCCACCAGCGGCGTCAGCGTGGTCCAGTAGCCCGGCTCACTGTAGATCGAGCGCAGCGTGTCGATATACATTCGCACTTTGGCGGGCAGATGCGGTTGCTGCGGGTAGACGGCGACGATGTCGTACTCCGGCAGCGCATAGTCGTCGAGGACCGATACCAATTCGCCGGATTCAAGATGCCGCTGGATCTCCCAAGTCGAGCGCCAGGCGAGACCGACACCGCTCATCGCCCAATGGGTCAGCACCTCGCCGTCGTTGCAACCAATGCTGCCCTTGACGCGCACGAACAATCGCTTCCCGCCGATGCGGAAATGCCAGCCCGCACCTCGGTTTGTTGGCGTATTGAACACGAGGCAGTTGTGGCGCGCCAGATCGTCGGGCGACCGCGGCGTGCCGTACCGGCGCAGATATTCCGCGGTGCCGCAGACGACCCGGCGATTCGGCGCGAGTTTGACTTTCACCAAGCTCTCGTCGACGACGTCACCGATCCTGATGCCGAGGTCATAACGATCCCTGGTCAGATTGATCGGATCGGTCGTCAAATTGAGTGTGAGCTGAACCCGAGGGTGGGTTGCTGCGAAAGCATTTGCATGGATTGCGACATGCCTGCGCCCGAACGACGGTGGCGCAAAAACGTGCAGGTCGCCTGACGCCATGTGCTGCCCTTCTGCCACGACGCTTTCCGCATGTTCCAGATCGTGCAGCACCTGCTGGCAGCGGCTTAGAAAGATCGATCCCTGCGGCGTCAGCATCAAGGTGCGCGTCGTGCGATGCAGGAGCTTGACACCAAGCCGGGATTCGAGGGCGCTGATGCGACGGCCGAGCATGGCGGGCGTCACGCCAAGCTCGGCGGCGGCACCAGCCAGACTGCCCCGGTCGACCGCAAGGACAAACGATTCGATCTCGTTGAATTTGTTCAAGACGCGTCCATTCGATATCCATTGTATGGAATGAATGGACCTGCAATCCTGTTCTCAAAGGTATCGGACCGCCTTACGATTCGGGAAAACATAGGAGAC
>JAQGMP010000303.1 GCA_028292285.1 Variovorax sp.
CCGAGGTCGCGGAGGCGCGGGCGGCGCTCGATCGTCCGGCGGCCCGGCGCCTTGTCGCAGGCATCGAGCAGACCTTGCGGCTCGACGAGGTCGCGGCGCTGCTGGCCTCCGACGCGCTCGTGATCGACGCCTGCCGCCGCGGTCTGCAGGCGGGCGGCATGTGGCTGCCGCTGGCGCGTCGACCGGTGCTGTTCGTGTTGCTGCGCGCGCTGGCCGAAGCGTGGCCGGGCGAGGTCAACCGTGAAGCCTTGATCGCCTGCGCGTTTCGTATTCGGCGCCCCGACGAGACGCATCGCGCGCGGCTGCGGGTCGAGGTCGGCCGCCTGCGCGCGCTGGCCGCAGGGCTGGCGCAGATCGAGGCGACGCCGCGCGGGTTCGTGCTTCGGCCAGGCGACGCACGCGATGTCGTCGTGCTGGCGCCGCCCATCGATGGCGACCAGGCCTCGCTGGTGGCGCTGCTGTCCGATGGCGCCGCGTGGTCGACGTCGGCACTCGCGCTGGCGGTGGGCGCCAGCCAGCGCACGGTGCAGCGCGCCCTCGCCGAGCTGGAAGCCGAGGAAAGGGTGCGCGCCATCGGGCAGGCGCGGGCGCGGCGCTGGCTGGCGCCGCCGCTCACCGGTTTCACGACGATCTTGTTACTCCCCGCTGCGCTGCCGATTGAATAGAGTTGTCTCCACGGCGCCGATTTCAGCGCGCTGCAAGGAGTCAACGATGAATCGCAACGTCAGCAACAGCGTCGCCGACAACGCCAGCAGCGCCATCGGCAAGGACCGGCCGAAGGCCAAGGTTCGGCCGGCCGAAATCGTGCGCGAATACGGACCTCTCGCAGGGTCCGCCAAGGTGGCTGGCGTGACCCACGACGGCCGCAACGTGTGGGCCGCCACCGGCGCCGCGCTGGTCGCTTTCGATCCGTCGAACGGCGTGACCATCCGCACGCTCGACCGCCCGTGCGATGCCGGCACCGCCTTCGACGGCACGCACCTCTATCAGATCGCCGAGACGCGCATCGACAAGATCGACCCGCAGACCGGTGCCGTCGTGGCCTCGATCCCGGCGCCCGGCAAGGGCAGCGACTCGGGCCTCACCTGGGCCGAAGGCAGCCTGTGGGTCGGCCAGTACCGCGACCGCAAGATCCATCAGATCAATCCGGAAACCGGGGCGGTGATTCGGTCGATCGAGTCGAACCGCTTCGTCACCGGCGTGACCTGGGTCGACGGCGAGCTGTGGCATGGCACCTGGGAAGCCGAAGAGAGCGAACTGCGCCGCATCGACCCGCAGAGCGGCGCCGTGCTCGACCGGCTTGCGATGCCGAGCGGCACCGGCGTCAGCGGACTCGAATCCGATGGCGCCGACCTTTTCTATTGCGGCGGCGGAGGCAGCGGAAAAGTCCGCGCCGTGCGCCGTCCGAAAGCCGAAGCCCGAGCAGCCAGCGAAACCTGAACCGTCAACCCGACCAGCCAAGGAGCACAGCATGAATACCGCCATCGATGAAGCAATGAATGAAGCAGAGACCCTGAACCATTCCGTCGTTTCGAACGAACGATGGGTGAGCGCCCGCAAGGCGTTGCTTACCCGCGAAAAAGAGCTGATGCGCCTGCAAGACCAGCTCGCCCGGGACCGCCGCGCGCTGCCGTGGCAGCGTGTCGAGAAGAACTACGTCTTCGATGCGCCCGAAGGTCGGCGCACGCTGTCCGACCTGTTCGAAGGCCGCAGCCAGCTGCTGGTGCAGCACTTCATGTTCGGACCCGACTGGGCGCAAGGATGCCCGAGCTGCTCGTACATGGCAGACCACACCGACGGCATGACCGTGCACCTGGCGCACCGCGACGTCACGATGGTCGCCATCTCTCGCGCACCGCTGTCGCAAATCGAGCCATTTCGCCAGCGCATGGGCTGGAAGTTCAACTGGGTTTCATCGAACGGCAGCGAGTTCAACTACGACTACGGTGTCAGCTTCAAACCGGAAGATTTTTCCAGGGGCGAAGTCGACTACAACTTCCATTTGACTTCGTTCCCGAGCGAAGAGGCACCGGGCGTGAGCGCTTTCTACAAGGACGATTCGGGACAGGTCTTCCGCACGTACTCGACCTACGGCCGCGGCGTGGAAGTGATGATGGGCACCTACCACATGCTCGACCTCACCCCGCTGGGCCGCGACGAGCGCGACGTGCCCAACAGGATGGAATGGGTGCGGCACCACGATCGCTACGACCCGGCACCGGCCGCTCAGACCGGGACTGCAGCCGGATCGTGCTGCCATGACAACGCCTGAGGCGTAGCGGCAATGGCGGCAACCTTCTGGCCGTGGCTGGTGATCGCCGGGGCCGGTGCGGTTCACGGGCTGAACCCCGCCACCGGCTGGATGCTCGCCGCCGCCTGGGGCGTGCAGTCGCGTGATCGGGCGCAGGCGCTGCGTGCCTTGATGCCGATCGCGGTCGGCCACGCCGCCTCGGTCGCGCTCGTGGCCGGTGCGGTGGCAATCGGCTTGTCGATGGATCGCGGCATGTGGCAAGCCCTCGCCGGCGGGCTCTTCGTCGCCGCCGCGGCGGTTCACCTATGGGGACGCGCACACTCACACACGGGGCGCCGAACCTGGACGTCGGCGGGGCATGCCGGGCTCGCGCTTTGGTCTTTCATGATGTCCACCGCGCACGGCGCCGGATTGATGCTGGTGCCGGCACTGATCCCGCTCTGCATCGGCGACGCGTCGGCTCGCGAAGTCGCCGCACCGCATTCGTTCGCGGCAGGGTTCGCGTTGGCATTGGCGGCTGTTTGCGTTCACACCGCGGCGATGTTTGCGGTTACCGGTGCCGTCGCCATGGGGGCTTGCCGCGGTTTCGACATCGGCGCTCGCCGGCTTCGGCGCATCGGGCGGGCGCGCCGGCAAGGCGCTGTGCGCGTGCTGTCTTCCCGCTAGCGCTTCCGCGGTTCGGCCCATGCCGCTGGATGCCCTCGATGCGGCAAGATGGAGCCGATGACCGATCTTCCCTGCAGCGCTGCCGCCGACCGCAACAAGCAGCCCATCCTCGATGTGTTGAGCCGCACCCTCGGCGAGCGTGGCAATGCGCTGGAGATCGCGTCCGGAACAGGCCAGCATGCCGCCTGGTTCGCGGCGGCCCTGCGCCAATGGTTCTGGCAGCCGACCGACGCGGACGCGGGCATGCTGCCCGCGATTGCACGCCGGGTCGCCGACGCCGAACTGCCCAATCTTCGGCCGCCTCTGCTGCTCGACGTGATGGCGCCGCAGTGGCCGTCGCAGGGACCCGCCTTCGCCGAGAGCTTCGACGCGATCTACTGCGCCAACATGCTGCACATCGCGCCGCCCGCCACCTGCGCCGGCCTCATGCAAGGGGCGGCGCGGCATCTGCGCCCGCAAGGGCTGTTGATCACCTACGGCCCTTACTTCGAAGAAGACTTGCCGGCGCCGAGCAATCAGGCGTTCGACAAAAGTCTGCAAGCCCGCAATCCGCTTTGGGGCATCCGCCGCCTGAAGGATGTCGAGGCCGAGGCACACCGATCGGGACTTGCATTGCGGGAGCGCCACGCCATGCCCGCGAACAATCTGCTGCTGGTTTTTGCACTCGCTTGAAACGCAGCGGTACTTCAGAATGCGTCCATGGACCCGCGCTCGAACGATGTTGCAACGCTGACCGACACGGCCCTGACAGAGGCCGCATTGGAAGAACGACGCAAGGCCGCGCAAGGCAACCCTTATGCGCTGGAACGCGCGCAAGAGTTGGAGAACGAATTGCGCCGCCGCGCCGGCATCGTCAGCACGCTGGGCGCGCCGCTCGAATTCGCGCGGCCGCGTCGGCCTCCGTGGTGGCGCTTCTGGTGAGTCCGGACCGGGATCTCGCACATATGAAAACGTCTGAAACATCGGAGCCGGGTCGAGGCCCGTCGGCATCGGAACTCATCTCGAACAAGATCGCCGGACTCGGGGACTGGCGCGGCAAGATGCTCGGCCGCATGCGCGATCTCATCCGGCAACAAGACCCGAACGCCATCGAAGAGTGGAAGTGGATGGGCACGCCGGTCTGGTCGCACGACGGCATTCTCTGCACCGGCGAAACTTACAAGGACAAGGTGAAGCTCACGTTCGCCAAGGGCGTGTCGCTCGAAGATCCGGCCCGTCTGTTCAATGCGAGTCTCGACGGCAATGCGCGCCGCGCGATCGACATCCACGAAGGAGAGGAAGTCGACGACTCCGACTTCAAAGCGCTCATTCGCGAAGCGATCGCGCTGAACGGCGCCGGCAAGGCGAAGTCTTTGAAGCCTTCGAAGCCTTCGAAGCCCTCGAAGCCCTCGAAGAAAGCGAAGTCCTGAGTCGACGGGCGCCGACCCGGACTCCGACCGAATCCAGACTCAGGCGATATCGAATCGATCGAGGTTCATCACTTTGGTCCACGCCGCCACGAAGTCGTCGACGAACTTCTGCTCACTGTCCGCACTGCCGTAGA
>JAQGMP010000326.1 GCA_028292285.1 Variovorax sp.
ATCTCCGGCGCACCAGGTCGCCGCCAGCCCATTACCAGCGCGCCGATCTGGCTGCCGCATCCAAAGGGCGGCGTCATGGTGGTATTCGGTACCGGCGCCAATCTGACCGATGCGGACCGAACCGATGCCGCTGTGCAAACGGTGTACGGCGTGTACGACAACACGTCTGTGACGCGCAGCGCCGGCAAACTCGCACTGAGTGGTGGAAGTCCCGTTGCCGGCGGCCGCGCCCTGCTGGTGCAGCAAACCATCGGCTCCGTTGCAGCCGCGGTCGCAGCGGTCGCTTCCGCCAACGCCAACGCACTGTGGGCGGTGTCGTCCAACCCGGTCGACTACACCGGCTCCCCGGCCAAGCGAGGCTGGTACCTCGATCTGCCGCCCGGCGAGCGGGTGCTGAGCAACCTGACGTGGTTCGATGGCCAACTGATCGATGTAGCGAGCACCGTTCCCGCAGCGGGCCAGGACATTTCGCGCGAGACGTGCACACCCAGCATCACCGGCGCCCGCAACTTCCTGACAACGATCAACGCCATCAACGGCAGCGCGCCGAAATCCCAGATCTACGCCGCTGCCGACGGGGCAGGCGCGACCGGCGCGGCTTCGCGGAGCGAAACGGGCGTGCGGTCCAGCCTCAGGGACAACGCGACGAATACCGAAAAAGCCGTCTGCGCAGCCGGGCAAATCTGCACCGATCGCAAGCTGCTGGGCCGAACGGCGCTGCGCCCCTCATGGCGGCAACTGCAATGACCGCGCCGCACCGATTCATGGCCGGCATGTCGAAGCCCGGGCAAGGTACGAGGCACCGCGGCTTCAGCCTGATCGAAGTGATGACCGTCGTCGCGGTGATCGGCATCCTGACTGCGCTCGCACTGCCCAGCTTCCAGGAATACGTCCGTCGCGGCCATCGGGCCGAGGCGCGGGCCGGGTTGCTGCAGGCCGCGCAGTGGATGGAACGTGTGGCAACCGCCAACGGGGTGTATCCCGCCATCGACTCCCAGAATCCGACGCCGCTGCCTGTCTCGCTGACGACCGTTCCCGGCAGGCGCTACACCGTGTCGCTGAAGTCCTCTACCGACTCCGCCTACACTCTGATAGCAGCGCCGCTGGGTGCGCAGTCCGACGACAAATGCGGGACGTTCACACTCGACCACACCAGCGTCCGCGGCATTGCCCTCGCGCAGGCCAGCGGCAGCGCCGACCTGATCGCCGACTGCTGGAATCGCTGATCCTTCACTGCCCGCTCGCTCCACGTTCGCTGCTAGTCCGTTCCCACGCTCGCTACTTACCCACCGTTGACCACCCAGCCCGCCCCTGCCGCCGATCCGCTTTCCGCAGCCGCCCTTGCCGGCGTGGCCGAGCCGATGCAACTCGCCCTGTCATTGGCACGCGCGGCGCAATGGGCCGTGCCGCCCAATCCTGCTGTCGGCTGTGTCATCGTGGGACCGGGCGGCGAAGTGATCGGGGTCGGCCAGACCCAGCGCACCGGCGGGCCGCACGCCGAGGTCATGGCGCTGCGCGACGCGGCGTCCAAAGGTCGTTCTGTCCAGGGTGCGACGGCCTACGTCACGCTGGAGCCCTGCTCTCACCACGGTCGCACCGGGCCGTGCAGCGACGCGCTGATCGCCGCCGGCGTCGCCAAGGTCGTGGCCTCGCTGGCCGATCCGAATCCGCTCGTGGCGGGCCAGGGGTTCGCCAAACTCCGCGCCGCCGGCGTCGATGTCGAAGTCGGTCCCGGCGCCGCGGAATCGCGTGAACTCAACATCGGCTTTTTCAGCCGGATGATCCGCAAATCACCTTGGGTCCGAGTCAAAGTCGCCGCGTCGCTCGACGGCAAGACTGCGCTTGAAAACGGCACCAGCCAATGGATCACCTCCCCGCCGGCGCGCGCCGACGGCCATGCCTGGCGAGCCCGGTCCGGCGCCATGCTGACGGGCGTCGGCACGGTGCTCGAAGACGATCCGCGCCTCGACGTGCGGCTGGTCGACACGCCGCGCCAGCCGCCGCTGGTGGTGGTCGACAGCCACCTTCAAACGCCGCCGAATGCGCATATTTTCGAAGCCGAGCGTGCGGTGTGGATCTACGCTGCGGCCCGCGACGACGCCAAAGCAGCGGCGCTCGAAGCAAGCGGCGCCACCGTAACCTGCCTGCCGAACGCGCAAGGCAAGGTCGACTTGGCTGCGCTGCTGAAAGACCTCTCAACCCGCGAAATCAACGAATTGCACGTCGAAGCCGGCCACAAGCTCAACGGCTCGCTGATCCGCGAAGGCCTGGTCGACGAGTTCATCGTGTACCTCGCGCCCAAATTCATCGGCAGCGGCCTTGGCATGGCCAGCCAAACGCACGCCGGCGGCCCGTTGACCATGCTGACAGAGGCGTTGCCGCTCGAATTTCGCTCGGTAAAACTGGTCGGCCCCGACCTCCGGATCGTCGCCCGCGTGGCCGGCAAAGACGCTTTCTAGCGGCGTTCTCGCGCTTCCGGCAAACGCGGCCCCCGCGTTCTGCGAAAATCCGCGCATGTTCACCGGAATCATCACCGGCGTGGGGCGCATCGCCGCAGTCCACGACCTCGGAAGCTCTTCATCCCACGGCAAGCGGCTCAGCATTGCGACGCCCCCAGGTTATCTGGACGACGTGGGCCTCGGCGACAGCATTTCGCTCAATGGCGCCTGCATGACCGTCACGTCGGTCGACGCGGCGCAACAGCAGTTCACCATCGACATTTCGGCCGAATCGCTCGACAAGACCGCCGGTCTTTCCGAGCCCGAGGGCGCCGTCAATCTCGAAAAAGCCCTGCGCGCCAACGACCGGCTGGGCGGCCACATCGTCTCGGGCCACGTCGACGGCATCGGCACCGTCAGCCACTTCGCCGCGGTCGGCGAGAGCTGGGAACTGCGGATCGTCGCGCCGCAAGCACTCGCACGCTTTCTTGCGTACAAGGGCTCGATCACCGTCAACGGCGTCAGCCTGACCGTCAACACGGTGACCGATCTGGTTCTCGAAAACGTTGCGGACGGCAGCGAGATCAGCATCAACCTGATACCGCACACCGTCGAAAACACCGGCCTCGGCACGCTGCGCGCTGGCAGCAACGTCAACCTCGAGATCGACACCGTCGCCCGCTATGTCGAGCGCATGCTGCAAGCCGGCGCCCTCTCCATCCCGAACAAGAAAGACAAGTCATGAACGCTTCCGTCACATCGATCACGTCCGTAACGCCGATCACCGCTTCGCGCACGGGCCGCGCCGCAGCGCCGATCTCGCCCATCGAAGAGATCGTCGCAGACATGCGCGCCGGGCGCATGGTCATCCTGGTCGACGAAGAAGACCGCGAGAACGAAGGCGACATCGTCATTGCGGCCGACCACATCACGGCGGAGTCGATCAATTTCATGGCACGCAATGCCCGCGGATTGATCTGCCTGACGCTGTCGC
>JAQGMP010000337.1 GCA_028292285.1 Variovorax sp.
CGATGCGGGTGAAGCCGTCGGCGCTCCAGCGTTCGCTGCCCACGCCGTGGTGCGCAAAGAAAAGGCCATCCGGGTCGTAGCGATTTTTAGCGGCCAGCAGCCGGGAATAGTTCGATCCCCAGAACGAACGTTGCCAGTCGGCCTCGAAGTAGTCGCTTTCCGAGAGGTACGAGCCTGGCGCCGGAACGACCTTGCGCAACTCGTCCCTGGCACGTGCCAAGGCCCGCGCGTGTTCGCGGGCTAGCCCGACATCGGGCTCGTGCCGCGGTACGCCCGGATACGCCGGCTGCTCCTCGGCGCCGCAGATCGCCAGCGCAAAGGCGTCGAGCACCGCCGGGTTGGTCGCGGTGTCGCGCGCTGCGGCCACGGCATCTTCGGGCGCGCCCGCGAGCCCTTTGTTGATGTGCAACGACACGCCCCAGTGCCGTGTTGCCGCGAACAGCGCATCGCCGAGCGCTCGACGCTCGCCGTCCTGCAGCAGCGAGACCGGAAGCCAGGTGGACTGGTAAGCATGCAGTACCTGCCCCGCCTGGCCTTGGTCACCGGGCCAGAACACATTGCCCGACGGCGCGCCGGGTCGGTCGTCCGAGGTCATGAAGCCGAGCATTTTCTTGACCGTCGACGGTGCCCAGAAATTGCGCGCCGATGTGGAGACGATGAAAGGCGCCGAGTCGAAGCGGACGTCTTCCGGCGCGCGTTCGATGGCATCGATGAAGGGCTGCCACACAGCCTGCGCTTCACCGCGGTCGAGTCCCTGAAACACCATCGATACGCGGACCGTATTGTCGGGGCGCAAACGAATCTGCTCGCCCCAATGCGGATTCAGCAGACGCTCCTTGCAGAAGCCGAGCACACGGTCGATGAGGCGCCGGAATGCGGCGGGTGAGGTGGCCTTGATCGTCATGTTCACCGCGCCGAACAACGCCGGCAGTGCATGCACGCGCAAGGTCAGTCGCGTGACCGCGCCCATGCTGCCGCCACCGCCGCCCTTGAGCGCCCAGAACAATTCAGGATGGTTGCAGGCGTTCGCGATGCGCACCTGCCCGTCGGCGGTGACGACCTCGGCTTCGAGCAGGCTCGCCGCAGCCAGTCCGTAGGCTTTCGAGAAGCTGCCGAAGCCGCCGCTTTGCACCAGGCCGGCGACGCCGACCGTCATGCAGCCGCCGCCCTGCACATAGCCGTCAGCCTGGGTGGTCACGGCGTCGTAGACCTGGCTCCAGATGGCACCGGCACCGACGCTTACCGCGCGCTGTGGTGCTACACGGCCGGCGCACCCCGTGCCCACGAAAGCATCGTGCAGCGCGATGTCGTTCATCTTTCGGGTCCAGACGAGCAACGAGTCGGGCGCATTCGACGTGCCTTGGTAGCTATGGCCGCCGCCCTTCACCACAAGGCGCAAGTTGCGGGTGCGCGCGAAGTCGACGGCAGCGACGACATCGCGCGTGTGGCGAGCCGCGACCGCATACACGCTGGGCATCGAGGTCCACGCATCGACCCAGCCCAAGCTTTGCGTCAAGGCAACATCGTCGCCCAGCCGGTACGGATTCTTGAGCGACTTGAAGAGGGCGTCACAAGTAACCGCGTCGACGAGTTCGGCCCGGCGCTGACACTCTGCGAAGGGCGGCCGAACCTTGACGAGCGCGCCTTCGACCATCTGGCCGAGGGCGTTCCACTCGGCCTCCGAAGGCCACGCGGCGTCTGTCGGGCGCACGCGCGATGCGGTGGTTTGCGCCTGCGCAGGCGGCCGCAAGCCCTGCGTCAGCGAGAACGCAGCCGCGGCCTGCAGCAGCCGTCGCCTAGGCCATGAGACAGAGGTCATGGACATTGCGGCACGCCATGCATTGCCACAAAATTTGGCGCAAAGAGCATTCGAGGATCAGCACCATGTCGTCTTTCGTCGCGAAGTCGGGCACCGTCATGACGCTCAAGGCCTACATCGGCGATGCGAAGACATTGCTCGCGATGAACATCCCCAAAAAGAAAGACATCGACCACCTCGCGGGTTTCACGATCGGCTACACCGCCAATGGGCAGGGTCCTTTCTATATCCACAACACCCTGCGCTTCGAGAAGCCGGCGGGCCACGCGCAGGTGAGCGCGCAGCCTGCCAACGCGAGCGTCAATTCGCCGATCCACAAGTTCCGCTGGATTCATGTGCCGGGGTCGGTTCATCAGGGACTCGCTCCTTTTATGGGAGCGTACCAATACACGGTCACTCCGCGCTACTTCGATGCTCAAAATCGGTTGAGGCCGATGGACGCGGCGCTCGGTGTTTCCGTGACGGTGAGCGTCGGCCCGTTCGAAAGCAACGGCATGGCGCTGGGCTTCACCCGTGGGTTCACGCAGTCGCAGGCCTTCGTCAACCACTTCGGCTCGAGCGCGCTGATCCGCCCGGCGGGTGACGAACTGCTGTTCGATACCTCGGTCGTTTCGGGCGCCGATGCCAGCGGCCAGCAATACACCTTCGAGCAGGAGTACGAGTGGCTGGGTTTTACGGCCCGGCAAAAGATCCTCGGTCTGCTGGCCGAAGTCGTCGGCAACACGTCGCTGTACCTCGATGTTTTTGCCTATGACCTCGACGAGCCGGCGTTCGCCACGGCGTTGCTGACGCTGGCCAAGGAGGGCCGCGTGCGGGTGATTCTGGACAACGCGGCGCTGCACCACTCGACGACCAAGCCCAAGCCCGAAGACGTGTTCGAAGGCTTGTTTCGTGACGCCGCCAAGAACAAGACCGATGCCATGGGCCCCCGCCGTGCCGATCAGCCGGCCGACATCCTGCGCGGCAAGTTCGGCCGCTATGCACACGACAAGGTCCTTGTCGTGTCGGACGGCGACAAGCCTGTGAAGGTGCTGACCGGCTCGACGAACTTTTCAGTGACCGGCCTGTACGTCAACTCGAATCACGTGCTGGTTTTTTCCGACCCGGTGGTTTCGGCGAAGTACGGCGAACTGTTCGATACGGCCTGGGCCGGCAAGGCGAGCCGGCCGCAATACCTGAAGACGGCCTTGTCGAACCAGGTCTTCACCAAGGCAAAGACCTCGATCACTTTCGCTCCGCACACCGAGGCCTTTGCCGCGCAAGTCCTCGACGGCGTGGCCGCACGAATCATCAAAGAGGGCGCCAAGAGCAAGGGCAAGGGCAGCGTGCTCTTCGCCGTGATGCAGGTCGATCAGGGCACCAGCCCGGTCTACACCGAGTTGCGCGCGCTGCATGCCAATCAGAAGATTTTCAGCTATGGAATCTCCGACACGACCTCCGGCATTGCGCTCTACGAGCCCGGCCGAAAGACCGGCGTGCTGGTAACGGGAAAGCCCGTCAAGAGCCAGTTGCCGCCACCCTTCAATCAGGTGCGAAACATCGGCGGCGTGGGCCATCAGGTGCACCACAAGTTCGTGGTCTGCGGATTCAACGGCACCGACCCGGTGGTCTATTGCGGCTCTTCGAATCTGGCGCTGGGCGGCGAGACGGAGAACGGCGACAACCTGCTCGAGATTCACGACGAAGGCGTGGCGACTGCGTTCGCGATCGAGGCGATCGGTCTGGTCGATCACTTCGAGTTCCTGGATCGATTGCCGCTCACCTCGGCAACCGCGAAGTCCAAAGCTCCGGCCGCAGAGACGCAGGCAGCGGCGGCAAGCGCCGGCTGGTTTTTGTCCGTCACCGATCGGTGGACGCGGCCGTACTACGACAGCAATGACCTGCGCTTCGTCGACCGGGTTCTGTTTGCCTGACGAGTGCGGACGAGTTCTGGCGCCTGAAAGCGCTAAGACACGTTTAGAAACTTTTGTATGTGCCTGTGCCAAAGTGCACTTACGTTTTAGCGCGGCGCTGGCACCATCGGCAGTTGAATTCGGAAACATTCCGGTACAACTTGATGACAAATCTATCCGACCGCGCACTGCTCGAACGCGCCTTGATCGCCATCGAAGAGGTTTTGGGCCGCGTGGATGGCGGCCCGGAGGCGCATCGCCCGGCCTTCACTGCCGCACAGCAAGCCCTGACCATTTGCCTGACCGCAGCGGCCAGCCTGGTCGACGCTGGCCAGACACTGCTGCGCTCGCCAGAGGACGATTCGTCCGACCAGCTGACCCAGGAATGGCGCGTGTTGATCTCGCACGTCAAGACGGCCAGCCGTTCCGCGCATCAGGCGGCGCTGGTTCTGTCCGCAGAAAAAAACCTGTCGTCTGCCCAGAGCGGCGGCGTCTTCATCGAGCCGGCTCGCGCCCTTCGGGCAACCCACTGAATGGGCGTGACCTGTCCCGCATGCGGGACCGAAAACCGCTCTGTCGCGAAGTTCTGCATCGAGTGCATCGCGTCGTTGCCGACGGTCTTCGCGGCGACAGAAATCCAGCCGCACTTGCGGCCGGTCCCTCCGTCCAACCTTCGCACCACCTTCGTCAGGGAGCCTGGCATCCAGGGCGAAGCGGCGCTGCTGCCACCACGTTCTTCGGGATTCATTGCTGCAGCGGCCGCGCCTGCCGGTTCTCCGGCGGCTTCGACATCGTCGATGACACAGGCGCTGCAGCTTCAAAGTGGTCCGCGCCGCGCTGTGGATGGGCGCAAGGGTTTGTGGGTCAGCGTGGCAGCCTTTGCGATCGCGCTGGTCATCGGTGCTGGTGGATGGCTGGTCGCCGGTGCCGGCGGTTTGTACATCTACGCGTTCGGGCATTCCGGAGCGAATGGGGAGCCTGAAGCGGCGGCGTTGACGTCGCGGGTGGCAGTCGCAGCATCACCGGCACCGGCACCGGCACCAGCCTCCGCATCCGCATCCGCATCCGCATCCGCACCGGCGTCGACAGCCGCACCGACAGCGGCACCCATTCGTGCTTCGGCAAAGCCGCCGGCCACGGCTTCCGCGCCTTTGCAGACGCCCGTTCGACCCGCCACCTCGAAGGATCCCAACACCCAGTGCACCGGCTTGGGCTTCTTTGCTGCATCACGGTGCATGGCAGCCCAATGTGCGAAAGCCGATTACAGCGCGCATCCGGCTTGTACGGCAGTGCGTCAGCAACAGCGTCTGATGGAAGAGAAGCGCAACCCGTCGATGGCGAACTGAGAGTCCGCTGTCAGGCCGTCTCCGGGGGCAACCTTGACGCGACTTTCAGGTCTGGCGCGGCGCCGCGGCTTTCCAGCTGCGGCTCACTTTGCCCTGGCCGTCGACGCTCTCGAGTTGAACGTCGAAACCCCACAGCCGCGCCACATGCTTCAGCACCTCTTCCGCACCGTCGTTCAGCGGCAGGCCGTTGCGTTGGGTGTGGCGCAGGGTCAGTGACCGGTCGCCGCGCGTGTTCACGTTCCAGACCTGGATGTCGGGCTCGCGGCAGCTGATGTCGTACTGGCGCGCGAGCGATTCACGCAGCGCCTGGTAGCCGCTGTCGTCATGAATCGCGGCGACTTCGAGCTCGCTGTCTTTCTCGTGGTCGCGGATCGCGAACAGGCGAAAGTCGCGCATCACCTTCGGGCTCAGGAACTGGCCGATGAAGCTCTCGTCCTTGAAGTTGCGCATGGCGTAGTCGAGCGTCTTGACCCACTCGCTGCCCGCGATGTCGGGGAACCAGCGGCGGTCTTCTTCGGTCGGCTTCTCGCAGATGCGCCGGAGGTCGGTGAACATCGCGAAGCCGAGCGCATACGGGTTGATGCCGCTGTACGCGCGGTGCCCGACCGGCGGCTGGTAGATCACGCCGGTGTGCGAGCTCAGCCACTCGATCATGAAGCCGTCGTTCAACAGGCCGCGCTCGTACATCGTGTTGAGCAGGGTGTAGTGCCAGAAGGTGGCCCAGCCTTCGTTCATCACCTGCGTTTGCCGCTGCGGGTAGAAATACTGCGCCACCTTGCGCACGATCCGCACCACCTCGCGCTGCCAGGGCTCCAGCAGCGGGGCGTTCTTTTCGATGAAGTACAGGATGTTTTCCTGCGGCTCCGACGGAAAACGGCGGGCCGCCTCTTCTTCGCCAGCCTTGTCGGCACGGCGTGGCAAGGTGCGCCACAGGTCATTCACCTGTTGCTGCAAATAGGACTCGCGCTCTTCGCGGCGGGCCAGTTCTTTCTCCAGCGACAATTTGCTGGGCCGGCGGTAGCGGTCCACGCCGTGGTTCATCAGCGCATGGCAAGAATCGAGGATCTCTTCGACGGCATCCAGGCCATGGCGCTCTTCGCAGCCGGCAATGTAGTTCTTGGCGTAGACCAGGTAGTCGATGATGCTCGACGCGTCGGTCCACATGCGGAACAGGTAATTGCCTTTGAAGAAGCTGTTGTGGCCATAGGCCGCGTGCGCAATGACGAGCGCCTGCATCGCCATCGTGTTCTCTTCCATCAGGTAGGAGATGCACGGCTCGGAGTTGATGACGATCTCGTAGGCCAGGCCCATCTGGCCGCGCTTGTAGTTCTTCTCGGTGGAGATGAACTCCTTGCCGTAGCTCCAGTGGCGGTAGTTCACCGGCATGCCCACGCTGGCGTAGGCGTCCATCATCTGCTCGGAAGTGATGATCTCGAGCTGGTTCGGGTAGGTGTCGAGGCCGAAGCGCTGCGCGGTCGCGCGGATCACGTCGTGGTATTGCTCGATCATGTCGAACGTCCAGTCGCTGGGCGACGGCAACGGTTGCGACGGGCGTTCGCGCAGGGGTTCGATCTCGGTGGGTGGGCCATGGCGGCGCCGGCCGCCGTACTCTTCCGCGTTGGCGTTGCGGCCGACGGCGCGGCGGTTTTCGAGGAAGCTCATGCGGGCACTCCTTCCTTGCGGAAAAGCTCCCGGAACACGGGGTAGATCTGCGAGGCCTCGATCGCCTTGCGCATTGCGAAGTGAGGCGCCTCGCCGACGATGCGCTGGTATTCCTCCCACAGGTTCTGCTCGGGCTCGGCCACCTGCACGTAGGCGAAGTAGCGGCACTTGGGCAGGATCTTGTCGACCAGCAGCTCGCGACAGCGGCCGCTGTCGTGGTGCCAGTTGTCGCCGTC
>JAQGMP010000348.1 GCA_028292285.1 Variovorax sp.
GGGAGATGTTGATGTCTTCCGGCTCGGTCATTCACATTCGCACGCAGCGCATGGCCTCGGCCGGGCTCAAGCCCAGCGCCGCCGACATGGCGGAGTTTCATTTGATGGGGCAAGAAAAGTTCGAAGCAGCCAACGAGTCCACCGCGGCCATGGCCGACGAACTGGGCAATCGGCAGTTCGTCCTCATGAACCGCGCAGTGAAGCACTGGATGGGGAGCGTCACTGCGCTGTTCGCACTCGCCGGCAGCACCACCCCGGCGCAGGCGATCACGCACCATACGGAGTTTGTCGATGCCGCAACGCGCTCGGCTGCGACGGTGAGCCAGATGTCGAGCGCCTCGGCGCTGGCAGCGCAACGCGGTCTGCGTCCGATTCACGCCAAGGCCACGTCGAATGCGCGGCGCCTGGCACCCGCCGCCCTGCCGGCAGCCGGTTAAAGCCGGGCAGGTACCAGTCGCAGCAGCGTGATTTCAGACGGCGCGCCAAAGCGCTTGGGCGGCCCCCAATAGCCGGTGCCGCGGCTCACGTAGACCCACATGTCACGCAACTTGTGCAGCCCCGCCGTGAAGGGCTGCTGCAAGGGCACGAAGAGATTCCACGGAAAAAACTGGCCGCCGTGCGTATGGCCTGACAGCTGCAAGTGAAAGCCCGCATCGGCCGCCGCCGAGGCGCTGCGTGGCTGGTGCGCCAACAACACCCGCGTGGTCGCGCCGGGCGGCGCACCGACCAGCGAGCCCACCGGGTCGCTCGCATGCGCAGCGTCGAAGTGGCCCGCGGTGAAGTCAGTCACACCGGCCAGCACCAACGCATCGGCATTCACCTCTTCGTCGGTTTGGGCGCCGCGCGGCGCACGGCCTTGCAACACCACATGTTCGTTGAGCAGCACCGTGAGGCCGAGCCGGCGCAGCTCGACGATCCACGCGTGCGCGCCGGCGTAGTACTCGTGGTTGCCCGTCACCACGAAGGTGCCGTGCCGTGCCCGCAAGCCGGCGAGCGGCGCAATGTGATCGCGCAGCTCTGGCACCGTGCCGTCGACCAGATCGCCGGTGATGGCGACCACATCGGCGTTGAGCCCGTTCACCGCCTCGACGATGCGCCGGATGTAGCCGCCCTTGATGGTCGGGCCGACGTGGATGTCGCTCAGCTGCGCGATCGTGAAGCCGTCGAGCGCTGCCGGCAACCCGGTGATCGGCACGTCGACGCGCTTGATGCCGGCCGTGCGGCGCGCGTTGACGAAACCGATCAAAGAGGTTGCCGTCGCCACGCCCAGCACCGCCACGGCGCTCCATTGCCGAAGCGCGGGCCAGTCGACCGCCATGCCGCTCGCCGCCCCGACGCCCCAGGTCAACAGCAAGCCGACATCGCGCACGGCCGTGAGCACGAACATCGAAGAGAACCAGCCCATGCTGATGAGGCCGATCCACTTCAGCACGTCGGCGGTCGACGCTCTGTTTGCGATGCCGCGCGAAAGAAAAGGAAGAGGAATCGTGGCTGCAGAAACCAGCAGCGCGATCAGCGCCACCGCCGCGAGCGGCCACAGCGGCCTCGAAGACGCGAGGGCAGGCAACAGGCGCAGCGCAATGAGCGCGTGCAACAGCGCGGTCAAAACACTCATGGAACGGATCGGCATCGGGTCAATCGGAAACGGGCGCAACCCGGGGACTGACAGGTGCAAGGCGCGTGCCGCACATTCAAGGCGCGGCAGCCACTGAATGTTGCTACGGTTTTGCTAGCGGCCTGCGCTGCACCGCCGCCCGTTGCGGGCGGTTTCGGCCGCCGAAGACAGCGTCGTTACTGCGCAGGGCGCGGCGCGGCGGCCGTTACCGAAGACGCCATGTCGGTGCCCGCAGGGAACACGAATGTCGCCTTGGCGGGCGCGCCGGCCAGGATCTGCAGCGGCTGCTTCAGGCTCTGGCTGCCGAGCTGGGCTTCGACTTCGTACTGGCCGGGCTCGAGCCGCGCGACAAAGTACGGCCCGCCCGACACCACGTTGTCGAGCAGCGCAACGCCACCCTTGTCGCGCACGGTGACGTGCACGTTGGCAGCAAAATCGGCACCCTTGTGGTCCTTGACCGCGAACTCGAAGGTCGCGGCCCATCGCGGCGACACCGTTTGCATCAGCTCGGCCTCGTCGGTACCGATGCCGCCGCTCATGTACTCGACGCCATGCGTCATGTAGATCGGCGGGTTGGCCGCGTGCGCCGCCAGCCCGGCCATCAGGGCGGTGGCCGAGAGCGCCAAAGCGAAGAAAGTACGACCGGGCCGAACATTGAAGGGGAGCGATTTCATCGGAAACATCCTTTTCGTCTTCACGCGCAACGCGCGCCACGTCTCGGCACTGTGCGATGGCCGGCTTAGGAGAGGCTGACCACGCCTACAGCCAGCCGGCCTTGCGGAACCGCCAATACAACACGCTGCATGTAGCAGCAATCAAGCCAAGCGCCATCACGTAGCCGTAGTGCCACTTGAGCTCCGGCATGGCGTCGAAATTCATCCCCCAGATGCCGGCGAAGGCCGTGCACACCGCAAAGATGCTGGCCCAGGCCGCCAGCCGTTTCGTGACCTCGCCATCGGAGATCGTCACCATCGAAAGATTGACGTGCACCGCCGTGCTGATGGTGTCGCGGATCGACTCGATCGAGCCGTTGATGCGGCTCAGGTGATCCACCACGTCGCGAAAGTATTCCTGCGAGCCGGCGCAGATCTGCGGCACCCGGCCGCCGTGCAGCTTGCCGGCGCCTTCCAGCAGCGGCGCGACCGCGTGCTTGAGCACCATGGCGCGCTGCTTGAGTTCATAGAGGTGCTTGATGCTGGCGCGCGGCGCACCTTGCTTGAAGATCTGCTGCTCGACTTCTTCGAGCTCGACCTCGAGCGCATCGATCACCGGAAAGTAGCGGTCGACCACCGCGTCCATCAGCGCGTACAGCACGAAACCGGAGCCGTTGCGCAACAGCTCGGGCTCGCGCTCGCAACGCTCGCGCACGCCCAGAAAACCCGCCTTGCTGCGGCTGCGCACCGACAGCACGTAGTTGCGCCCGACAAAGACGTCGACTTCACCGACGTTGAAGGTCGGCTCCTCGCCCGGGCCGCCGGCGATCGGCTCCACCAGGTGCATCACGACGAAAAGCGAGTCGCCGTACTCCTCGATCTTCGGCCGCTGATGGCCGTGGCTGGCGTCTTCGACCGCCAGCTCGTGCAGCCCGAACTCCGACTGCATCATCGCCAGCTCTTCGGGCTCCGGGTCGCTCAGCGCGACCCAGACGAAACAGTCGGGTCGCGCGATGTAGTCGCTGATGCGGGCGACATCGATGTCGGCCAGCTTGGCTCCGTGCTGGTAGGCAACGCAGTTGATCAACATCGGCAGCTCGCATTCGAAGACATGGGAGCCCGATTGTCCGCGCGCGGCGCCGCAGCAGCGACGCGAAGGTTCAGGGCCGGGTCGACAGCATCGCCGTTTGATGCGATGCCTCGATCACCTGCGGTGCCGGTGCCGGCAACGTCTGCGCCATCAGCGGCGCGGCGGCCGTGGTGGCAGCGACCATGTCGAAGTTCGAAGGCCAATTGAAGACCACGCGGC
>JAQGMP010000396.1 GCA_028292285.1 Variovorax sp.
CGCGCATCGCCGAGCCACTTCCACAGCGTGAGGTAGCCGCTGAACTCGCTCTTCTCGTCGTCGAACTTGGCGTGCGCCTGATCGGCTTGCTGCTGCGCATCCATCGGGCGATCGCGCACGTCCTGCACGCTGAGCGCCGACGCGATGACCAGCACCTCTTCGAGCGCGCCGCGCGAGCGCGCTTCCAGGATCATCCGGCCGACACGCGGGTCGAGCGGCAGCCGCGCCAGCTCGGCACCGGTCGCCGTCAACTCGTTGTTGTCGTCGACCGCGCCCAGCTCATTCAGCAGCTGGTACCCATCGGAAATAGCGCGCGACGACGGCGCCTCCAGAAATGGAAACTCCGACACGTCGCGCAGCCGCAGCGACTTCATCCGCAAGATGACGCCGGCCAGCGACGAGCGCAGGATTTCCGGATCGGTGAAGCGCGGCCGGCCTTCGAAATCCTTCTCGTCGTAGAGGCGAATGCAGATGCCGTCAGCCACCCGGCCGCATCGACCAGCACGCTGATTGGCCGCCGCCTGGCTGATCGGCTCGACCAACAACTGCTCGACCTTGCTGCGAAAGCTGTAGCGCTTGACGCGCGCCGTGCCGGTGTCGATCACGTAGCGCGTGCCCGGCACGGTGAGCGAGGTTTCGGCCACGTTGGTCGCCAGCACGATGCGGCGTCCGGTGTGGCCGTCGAAGATACGGTCCTGCTCGGCCGGCGAGAGGCGCGCAAAGAGCGGCAGCACTTCGGCGTTGCGCATCAACGGGCTGTGGCTCAGGTGGCCGCGCAGGTAGTCTGCCGCTTCGCGGATTTCGCGTTCGCCCGGCAAGAAGACCAGGATGTCGCCGACGTGGTGCGGGTCGCGCCAAAGCTCGTCGACGCCATCGGCGATCGCGTTGTTAAGGTCGTACTCGCGCGACTCCTCGAAAGGCCGGTAGCGCTGTTCGACCGGGAACGTGCGACCCGAAACGTAGATGATCGGCGCAGGACCTTTGCGCGAAGCAAAGTGCGTGGCGAAGCGGTCGGCGTCGATCGTCGCCGAGGTCACGATGATCTTGAGATCAGGCCGCCGCGGCAGGATCTCTCGCAGGTAGCCCAGCAAGAAGTCGATGTTCAGCGAGCGCTCGTGCGCCTCGTCGATGATGATCGTGTCGTAGGCCTTCAGCAGCGGATCGGTCTGCGTCTCGGCCAGCAAGATGCCGTCGGTCATCAGCTTGACCGAAGCGTCGCGGCTCAACCGGTCCTGAAAGCGCACCTTGAAGCCGACCACGTCGCCGAGCGGCGTCTTCAGCTCTTCGGCAATGCGCTTGGCGACCGAGCTGGCAGCGATACGCCGCGGCTGCGTGTGGCCGATGAGCTTGCCCTGCCCCGGCGGCTTGTTCAGCTTGCCGCGGCCGAGCAGCAAGGCGATCTTCGGCAGCTGGGTTGTCTTGCCGGAGCCGGTCTCGCCACAGACGATCACGACCTGGTTCGCCTCGATGGCGGAGGCAATTTCGTCGCGCCGGGCCGACACCGGCAGCGATTCGGGGAACTCGATCTTGAGCGGTGGCAAACGTAGAGGACTGGTGGGAGTGGCTGCAGGGGAACTCATGAGATGGGCCATTATCTCACTGCAGCCACTTTCCACATTGTCACGTGCTACACTTATTTTCG
Source organism: Variovorax sp. (assembly GCA_028292285.1). Taxonomy (GTDB): domain Bacteria; phylum Pseudomonadota; class Gammaproteobacteria; order Burkholderiales; family Burkholderiaceae_C; genus Variovorax. The sequence goes on from JAQGMP010000396.1 coordinate 1,643, forward strand.
TGTTGCATGAAGGAGTTTCCCGTGTCGAATCTCACCATTGCCGTCGACGAGAAAATCGTGCGCCAGGCGCGCGTTCGCGCCATCAACGAAGGCACGTCCGTCAGCGCCCGCATCCGGGAATTTTTGGCCGACTACGCGCAAGGAAAGGACCGCCAGCAAATCGCTGGACAAGCCTTTATCGCGGCGGCGCGGCGCAGCAAAGCCAACAGCGAAGGCGCGCAGTGGTCGCGTGACGACGCGCACGACCGGCCTTACCCCCCCAGTACGCCCTCCAGTACGCCCTCCAGTACCTTTCCCGTGCCATCGTCCGGCGCTCGATGAGTACGTTTTTCGACACCAACATCCTGTTGTATGCCGTCGACGCCGGTGACCCGGTGCGACAGGACATCGCGATCGATCGGCTGGCACGCGCCATCAAGGACGATTCGGTCGTGATCAGCACACAGGTGCTGCAAGAGTTCTACAACGTCACCACGCGCAAGCTGAGGCCGCCGCTCAGCGCAGCCGAGGCCACCAGCCAGATCACTCGACTCTGTGCGTTCGAAGTCATCGGCGCGACCGCCGACAGCGTGTTGGCCGCTGCCGACCTGGCACGACAGCATCAGCTCTCGTGGTGGGATGCCCTCATCCTCGAAGCGGCCCTGCGCGCCAATGCCGATGTGCTGGTTTCGCAAGATGGCCAGCACGGTCAGCGCTTTGGCAGGCTGCTGATCGAGAATCCTTTTCTTGCCGCCTGATACGCACAATCCCGCCCATGTCCACTGTCTTCAATTTCACCTTCGTCCCCTGGTTCCGTTCGGTGGCGCCCTACATCCACACGCATCGGGGCAAGACCTTCGTGGTGGCGCTGGCGGGTGAGGCGATCGCTGCCGGCAAGCTGCAGAACATCGCGCAAGACCTGGCGCTGATCCAGTCGATGGGCGTCAAGGTCGTGCTGGTGCATGGCTTTCGGCCGCAGGTCAACGAGCAGTTGCGCGCCAAGGGGCATGAGGCCAAGTACTCGCACGGCGTGCGCATCACCGACGAGGTCGCGCTCGACTCGGCGCAAGAGGCCGCCGGTCAGCTCCGCTACGAGATCGAAGCGGCTTTCAGCCAGGGCTTGCCGAACACGCCGATGGCTGGGTCCACGGTGCGCGTGATCTCGGGCAACTTCATTACCGCGCGGCCTGTGGGCGTGGTCGATGGCGTCGACTTCAAGCATTCGGGCCTGGTGCGCAAGGTCGATGCGGTCGGCATTCGCCGCACACTCGATTTCGGCGCGATGGTGCTGATGTCGCCCTTCGGTTTTTCGCCGACCGGCGAAGCTTTCAACCTGACGATGGAAGAGGTCGCGACCAGCGTCGCCATATCTATCCAGGCCGACAAGCTGATCTTCCTGACCGAGGTGCCGGGCATCCGCATGGACAGCGAACTGCCGGAGAGCGAAGACAACCCGATCGACACCGAGCTGCCGCTCGACGCTGCCGAAAAGCTGCTGG
>JAQGMP010000458.1 GCA_028292285.1 Variovorax sp.
CGTGTTCGAGTCGAAGATCGATGGCAGGCAAGCCGGAAGGCGTGAATCGCAAGGCACCGAGTTCGGCGACCACGGCGGTCAGCACAAGCTGATTGGCCGCGACCGCGTTGCCGGTCACCGTCACACCCTCAGTTGTTGTTGTTCGCGTACTCGGCTTGTTGGGCCTTGCGGGCCTCTTCGCGCTCGACCGTTTTCATCATCGACGAAGGACCGGTGTCAGCCTTTTTCTTGACTACGGTCAGGTGACGCAGCACGGCATCGTTGAACTTGAACGCGTGTTCGAGTTCGGCCATCACGGTTTGCTCGGCTTCGATGTTGACGCACAGATAGTGAGCCTTGCTGAGCTTGTTGATCTGATAGGCCAATTGGCGGCGGCCCCAATCTTCGACGCGGTGGATCTTGCCGCCGCCGGTCGTGATGAGCCCCTTGTAGCGCTCCAGCATGGCCGGAACTTGTTCGCTTTGATCCGGATGGATCAGCAGGATGATTTCATAGTGACGCATAGCACTCCTTGTGGAATTTCCTCGAAACGAGGGGAAAGCCACCCGCAGCGTCGGACGCGGTGTGGCAAGGCAAAGCCGATGATTATAGCAGTCGCGGGCCGAAGGAAGCCGCGTTGCGTTGTCAGCCTTCGAGTGCGCGATCGAGTTCTGCAGCCTTCTCGGCACCGACCGCGGCTCGGATCTTCGGCGCCAATGCGGCGAGTTCGTCATAAGTCGACGTGCCTTCGACCGCCAGATTCAGGCGGAAACCGCGCAACCCAAGAGCGCCGGTCAAGCGCGTGGCGATCGGGTACGCGTCCTGATAGCGCTGCTGCCGGGATCGCGTCGGCGACGTCTGCATCAATGCAGCAGCAGCTACAGGAGGCATTGTCGGCGCAACAGATGGCTGCGCTGGCGGGGCTGGCAGCGGCGACCCCGTGGCCGGTGCAGCACGGCTGGCAACGGGGCTGGGCTCCGATACGGCGCGAGCCATCGCCGGCACGTCGACGCCATTGAGCGAACTGAGCAACCCCAGGTCGACCATGTGATCGAGATCTTCTTGCGAGATTCCCATGCCGGCCGCAAGCACGTCGTCGATCGAGCGCTTGCCGTCACAGAGGATAAAGGCTGATCGCTGCCGCGGCGTCAGCCGCACCGAACGATCCTTCAGCGTCTGTTGGCCCGCCTCGGTCTTGACAAGAATCATGGTTTCGATGGTCCCAAAAGTGAACAGCGATGGCCGTCAACGCCTCGGCTTCGGCCAAATACAACGAAGGCGCCCATCGTGGATCTCTGAGTTTGACACCATAAAAGCATTTTGTTGCAATTACACGAAGCTGACGCGGGCATTGCAGCAGCAATGTGAACAAGTTGGCGGCGCCGGCGCAACAGCCGATACGCCGCCCGGCCGATTCAGCGCGCGGCCAGCTGCTTCCAGGTATCGATCACGCTGTCGGGATTGAGGGAGATCGATTCGATCCCCTCTTCGGCCAGCCACATTGCGAAATCCGGATGATCGCTTGGCCCCTGCCCGCAAATGCCGACGTATTTCCCCTGCGCCTTGCATGCCTTGATCGCTCGGCTCAGCATCGCCTTGACCGCCGGATCGCGCTCGTCGAAATCGGCTGCCAGGAGTTCCAGACCAGAGTCGCGGTCCAGCCCAAGAGTGAGCTGCGTCAGGTCGTTCGAGCCGATGGAAAAGCCGTCGAAGAACTGCAGGAACTCTTCGGCCAGGATCGCGTTGCTCGGCACCTCGCACATCATGATGATCTTGAGTTCGTTCTCGCCGCGCTTCAGGCCTTCGGCGGCTAGCAGGCCGGTCACCCGCTCGGCTTGGCCCAGCGTGCGCACGAACGGCACCATGATCTGGACGTTCACGAGGCCCATCTCGTTGCGCACGCGCTTCAACGCTTCGCATTCCATCAGGAACGCTTCGCGGAAATCGTCGCTGATGTAGCGCGCGGCGCCACGGAAACCCAGCATCGGGTTCTCTTCTTCCGGCTCATAACGCGAACCACCGATCAGCTTGCGGTATTCGTTCGACTTGAAGTCGGACAGGCGCACGATCACCGGCTTGGGCCAGAACGCCGCGGCAATCGTCGCGATGCCTTCGGCCACCTTGTCGACGTAGAAAGCGCGCGGCGACGCGTGGCCTCGCGCCACCGATTCGACGGCCTTTTTCAGGTCGTTGTCGACATTGGGATAGTCGAGGATCGCCTTCGGATGCACGCCGATGTTGTTGTTGATGATGAACTCGAGCCGCGCTAAGCCCACGCCGTGGTTGGGCAACTGCGCAAAGTCGAATGCGAGCTGTGGATTGCCGACGTTCATCATGATCTTCAAGTCGATCTCGGGCATCTCGCCGCGCTTGACTTCAGTCACCTCGGTTTCGAGCAAACCGTCATAGATGTAGCCGGTATCGCCCTCCGCGCAACTGACGGTCACGAGCGTGCCCTCTTTCAGCAGATCGGTCGCATCGCCGCAGCCGACCACGGCCGGAATACCGAGCTCTCGCGCAATGATGGCGGCGTGGCAGGTGCGCCCGCCACGATTCGTCACGATGGCGGCAGCCCGCTTCATCACCGGCTCCCAGTTCGGGTCGGTCATGTCGGTCACAAGCACATCGCCTGCCTGGACCTTGTCCATTTCGCTGATGTTGTAGACAAGCCGCACGGGCCCGGTGCCGATCTTCTGGCCGATCGCGCGGCCTTCTGCCAGCACGGTCCCCTTGCCCAGCAACTTATAGCGCTGTTCGGCTTTGCCCTGCTGCTGGCTCTTTACCGTCTCGGGCCGCGCTTGCAGGATGTACAGATGACCGTCTGTGCCGTCCTTGCCCCACTCGATGTCCATCGGACGCTTGTAATGCTCTTCGATAACAAGTGCGTACCTTGCGAGTTGCTCGACATCGGCGTCGGTCAGCGAATAGCGGTTGCGCTGCTCGGTCGGCACGTCGGTCGTCTTCACCAGCTTGCCGCTCGCCTTCTTTTCTTCGGCGCTGGCGAATTCCATCTGGATTAGCTTGGAGCCCAGATTGCGGCGAATCACGGCGCGCTTGCCGGCACGCAAGGTCGGCTTGTGAACGTAAAACTCGTCGGGGTTGACAGCGCCCTGCACCACCGTTTCGCCAAGACCGTAGCTCGAGGTGATGAACACCACGTCTTCGAAGCCCGACTCGGTGTCGATGGTGAACATCACGCCCGCCGCGCCCAAGTCTGATCGCACCATGCGCTGTACGCCGGCCGACAGCGCCACCACGTCATGCGCAAACCCCTTGTGCACGCGGTAGCTGATGGCACGGTCGTTATAGAGCGAAGCAAAGACTTCTTTCATTTTGTGAAGCACGTCCTCGATGCCGACCACGTTCAGAAAGGTTTCTTGTTGGCCCGCGAACGAAGCGTCTGGCAAGTCTTCGGCCGTGGCCGACGAGCGGACCGCAAAGCTGGCTTGAGGGTTGCCCGCGCTCAGCGTGGCGAAGGCGTCGCCGATGGCGCGATGCAGGTTGTCGGGATACGGCTGGGCTTCGACCATGGACCGGATCTCTGCACCGTCCTTGGCCAGTTCACGCACGTCTTCGGTGTCGAGCTTGGCGAGCACGGCGCTGATCTTGTCGGCGAGCCCGTCGTGGGCGAGGAACTCACGAAACGCATGGGCGGTGGTCG
>JAQGMP010000477.1 GCA_028292285.1 Variovorax sp.
CGCGGCCGCCGCTGCGTCGAAGCGCCATGGCGTGCAAACGCTCAGCGCGGCCGCAGCACAAGACTGGCTCGACGATCCGGGTCGGACGACCTTCGTGTTCGATGTGCGCACGCCCGAAGAGTTTGCAGCGGGCAGCTTGCCCGGCGCGCGGAACGCACCGGGCGGCCAACTGATCCAGGCCCTCGATCTGCAGGTCGGCGTGCGCCACGCTCGCATCCTGCTGCTCGACGACGATGGCATCCGCGCCCCGGTGATCGCGCTCTGGCTTCAGCGCCTGGGTTGGCAGGCGGCGGCGGTGGCGGGCGGCCTGTCGAGCGGACTGCGCGTGGCACCGGTTGAAGAAGTCGAAGCAGCCGCCAGCCTGCCGCCGGTCGCCAGGCAAAGCGCGCAGGCACTCGGCGCCTTTCGGAAGCTGACCGGCATGCAGCGCGCCGCCGCCGTCGATCTTCGGCCCTCGCAAAGCTACCGGCGCGCGCATGCCGCAGGGGCCGTCTGGTCGACCCGGTCGCGTCTGGTGGCCGACGTCCGCGCGTTGACAGCGGGCGACCATGGCAGCCCGGTGCTGCTGCTGGCTGCGGAAGAAACCGTGGCGCAACTGGCGGCCCAGGATCTGCGCGAGGCCGGCTGGCTGCAGCTGTCGTGGGCACCGGCCGAATCGACCGAAGCGGCCGACTGGCCTTCGGTCGCGACACCGGACCAGCCGTCCGACGCCGACGCGATCGACTTCCTGCGCTTCGTGCACGACCGGCACGACGGCAACCTCGATGCCGCCCGCCGCTACCTCGAATGGGAGACCGGACTCATCGCGCAATGCACGCCCGACGAGCTCGCGTCGTTCAACCTGGACGCCGCACCGACGCGGTAGTACGACGCGGCAGGAGTCAGACCGCTGCCGGGGCCAGGCGAATGGTCACGTCGGCTTCGCGTTCGAGTTGCGCGACCAGGCCCAGCTCCCAGTCGAGGTAGATGCGAAAGCCCGCATCGCGCGTCGCCAGATCGGCGTGTGCGTACGGGCTGTACCAGTGGTCGTCGTCGCCGGTGAGCACGCCGTCGGCACCTTGGACGACGGGCAGCCCGGCAGCGACCCACGCCTCGGTGCCGCCGGCGATGGCACGCACGTCGCGGCCGGTTCGCTCGATGAGCTCGGCCGCCACGCTGCGCGCCAGCACCCCATCGGGCGACACCAGCAGCACGATGCCATCGGGCTCCTTGCCGAGAATGGCCGGCAGGCGGTCGGGCACCGCGAACCGGCTGCCCTGCACATGCCGGCGTTCGTAGCCGGCGCGCCGATCAATGTCGAACACGAGGGCATTTCCGTCTCCGTCTCCGCCTTCGCCTTCACCTTCACCTTCACCTTCGATCAGATGGAATGCCTGCGCTGGCGACACCAGCGGCGCCGACGGCAAAAAGGGCAGCACGCGAACCGGCTCCGGCCCCGTCACCACAGCCGACAGCGGCGGCGGTGCATAAACGAAGACCTCGTAGCCGCCCAGCTGCGACAGCCAGGCCGCGGTGGTGAGCGCGCGAACGCCTTCCCAGTCGGCCAGCACGATGCGCGCGCCGCGCGTGCCGACGTACTCGTCGGTGGCCTGAACCAGCTGCCCGCCGGGCGCCCAGCGCCAACCTTCCAGATGGCCGGCGACGTACTCCTCGCGCGTGCGCACATCGAAGCGGTACAGGGTGCGCGTGTCGCGCTCGGCCTCGAGCGCGCGCAGCGCCTTGTCGTCGATGAACTCGACGCCTGCACGCGATGCCGATGCGGCCGCATGCTGGCGCGCCGACGTCAGAGTCGATGGGCTGGGCTCCGGCAATGCCGGGCTTCGGCCGTGGGCCAGGGTCCGGCCGGACAGCAGCCATGCCATGGTGCCGTCTTTCAGCGAGACCACGCGATTCGGTATGCCGGCGTCGATAAGCGTCTGCGCGCCGACGATGCTGCGCGTGCGGCCGGCGCAATTCACCACCACCAGCGTCTCCGGATCGGGCGCCAGTTCGCGGATGCGATACACCAGCTCCGCCCCGGGCAGGCTTCGCGCAAAGGGCAGGCTGAACTGGTTGAACTCCTCGGATGTGCGGCTGTCGACGACCACCAGGTTGTCGCCGCGTGCGATGCGTGTGTCGAGTTCGTCGACGTCGATCCAGGGCGTGTGCTTCCGGTGTTCGATCACTTCGCCCAGCGCCTTGCCCGGCACGTTGGTGCCGCTGAAGATTTCGAAGCCAGCTTCTGCCCAGCCTTCGGTGCCGCCTTGCAGCACCGAGACGTTGCGCCAGCCGAGCGCGGCGAGCTTGTCCGCCGCCCTATGGGCGATGTCTTCACGCCCATCGACGAGCACGATCGGCGTGTCGCGACGGGGCACGAGGCGGTCGATCAGCAGCTCGAGCCGCCAGGCCGGTGCGGACACCGCGAGAAGAAGATGGCGATGCGCGAACACACCGGTTTCCCGCACATCGAGCAGCGCGATTTCGTGGCGGCTGCCCAGCAGCGTCCTGAGTTCCTGCGGGGTGATGAGCGGGTGATGCGTCGTTGCGAGTCTGGATGAAAGCGCTTGGGTCATGGTGCGGCGAAAGGTACGGCTCGTGGACAAAGGGTCGTACACGCTAGCGTCGTGCAACGCCGAAGGCAAAGCAGAAAAACATCTATCGATAGTCGGAGCAATTCGTTTGCACGGCGCGCCGGAATTTCTAGAGTCGACGGCTCTTCTCTGCGATGCCGCTGCCTGCGGATTCTTCGATGCTCCGTTCGTTCACGCCCTGTTCCCATTCGACCTTGCGCGCCCTGCTGGCACCTGCTGCCCTGACGCTGGCGCTGCTCCATGGTTCGAGCCATGCAGCGGATCCCGCCGCCTTCCCCCATCGACCCGTGCACATCGTGGTGCCGGTGGCGCCCGGCGGCAGTGCCGACAAACTCACCCGCATCCTGGGCGAGCGCCTGAGCACGCTCTGGGGCCAGACCGTCGTCGTCGAAAACGTGACCGGCGCCAGCGGCACGATCGGCGCCGCGCGGGTCGCGAAAGCCGCGCCGGATGGCTATACGTTGCTGCAGCAAGGCGAAGGGCTCACGCTCAACGCGATCCTGTTTCCCGACCTCGCCTACGACGGACAAAAAGCTTTCGCGCCGGTCATCAAGGCCGTGGTCAATCCACAGATTCTGGTGGTCAATCCGCGCACCGGTATCACCTCGTTCGCCGACTATCTGGCGCGCGCCAAGGCCCGGCCCGACAGCATCAGCCTTGCATTGCCGGGCAACGGCGGCATCGCGCACGTGGCGCATGAAATCATCGCGCAGGAAACGGGCGCCAAGGTCAACTACATCCCGTATTCGGGCGGCGCGCCGGCCACGCTGGACGTGCTCGGCGGCCACGCCGATGCGACGTTGATCACCCTCGCGGCTGTCACCGAATACGTGCGTGCCGGCAAGCTGCGTGCGCTGGCCGTCACCACGGCCTACCGTTCGCCCGCCCTGCCCGACGTACCGACGATGGCCGAAGCCGGCCTGCCCGGCTTCTCGGTCGAGAGCTGGCAAGGCTACTTCGTGCCGGCGGGCACGCCGCCGGAGGTGATCCAGAAAATCAACCGCGACATCCAGACCGTGATGGCTTCGCCGGAGGTCCGCGCCAAGCTCGAAGACATGGGCTTCAAGGTCGCGGGCGGCAGCCCGTCGGACCTCGCCGCCAGCCTTCGCATCGAACGGCCGAAGTACGCCCAGGCGATCAAGGCGTCCGGCATCGAGCTGCGTTGAGGCGCGACGAAATGACCGACCAGAACCCCGAACTCGTCCACCGCGCAAGCCCTGCAGACGACGCGAACAGCCCGCTGGCGCGGGTGCTGCGGCAGCCGCTCATCATGGGTCTGTTCCTGCCGATCCAGCAGGGTGGCTGGACGCCATCGACCCTGCCCCGAACGACCGACTGGACATGGGACTACAACGCCGCGTTGACGAAGCGCGCCGAGGCGCTGGGTTTCGACCTGGTGTTCGGCCTCGCGCAATGGACGTCCAAGGGCGGCTACGGCGGCGCAACGTCGTACCGGGAGATTTCGCTCGACGCCTTCATGACCACCGCAGCACTGGCGGGCATCACCGATCGCATCCTGCTGATTTCGACCATCCATGTGCTGTATGGCCCGTGGCATCCGGTCCACCTGGCCAAGTTCGGCGCGACGCTCGACCACATCTCGCGCGGCCGCTGGGGCATCAACGTCGTCACCGGCTATGCGGAGCGCGAGCCGGCGATGTTCGGCATGAAGAAGGTCGAGCACGACCGGCGCTACGAGATGGCCGACGTGTTCGTCGAGCGCCTGCAGCAGCTGTGGTGCGGCACCGAAAACCTGACCGTCGACGGTCCGTTCTGGTCGATGGAAGACGCGTTCATCACGCCCAAGCCGCGGTACGGCCGGCCGATCCTGGTCAACGCCGCCGGCTCGCCCGCGGGCATCGACTACGGCACGCGCCATTCCGACCTGATGTTCATCACGAGCCCCGGCGGCAACCAGATGGCGGACGCCATCGCGACCCTGCCGCCGCACATCGCCGCCATCCGTGCTTCGGCCGCGGCGCGTGGGCGGCAGGTGAAGACCGTCATCAATCCCATGGTGATCTGCAGGGCCACCGAGCGCGAGGCACTGGCGTACCGCGATGCCATCGAAGGTGCGGCCGACACCGGTGCCGTCGAGGGCTTTGCCGACCACGGCCGGCGCGGCGACGCGCAGGCCTGGGCCAACCAGAAACGCTCGCACCGGGCCATCGGCGGCAACCTGCATCTGGTGGGCAGCCCGGAGCAGATCGTCGACGGCTTCCTGAAGCTCAAGGCGCTCGGCTGCGACGGCGTGCAGATCACGTTCTACGACTTCGCCAAAGACCTGGAGCATTTCGCGCAGCACGTGCTGCCACTCATGGTTCAAGCAGGGCTTCGCCTGCCGACGATTGCGCCCGCTGCCGCCGAGCCGGCCGTGCTTGCGGGCTGAAGCACGCGGCCTCTGCAAACGATTTCTTTTCCTCCAGGGTTTTCTTCATGACAGTCGAACTTTCCCGGTTCAGCCGCCGCGCCTTCCTGCGCCGATCGCAATGGGCGCTGGCCGGCACGGTCAGTACCGCGGCATTGCCGCCGCTCGCGTGGGCGCAAGAGACATCGGGCAGCAGGACGCTGGTCGCCAACATCGTGCCGGAGCCGCAAGGCCTGGTCGGCGGCATCGCGATCTCGGCACCGGCGCTGGCGATCTCCAGCAACATCTTCGATGCGCTGGTCGAGTACGACGCCGACTTCAAGCCAACGCCCTCGCTGGCCGAAAGCTGGGAGGAGTCCGCCGACGGCAAGTCGATCACCTTCAGGCTGCGCCAAGGCGTGAAGTGGCACGACGGCAAGCCGTTCACCTCGGCCGATGTGCAGTTCTCGATCATGGAGCTGATGAAGAAAGTGCACCCGCGGGGCGGCGGTTTCTATGCGGCGCTGACCGGTGTCGACACGCCAGATCCGTACACGGCGGTCTTCCGCTTTTCGCGGCGCGCGCCGGTGGTCTGGTCCGTGCTCAACCAGGAGACGCAGATCCTGCCGCGCCATCTGTACGAAGGCACCGACCTGCTGACGAACCCGTGGAACCAGAAGCCGATCGGCACCGGCGCCTTTGTCTTCAAGGAGTGGGCGCGCGGCGACTACGTGCTGCTCGAACGCAACCCCGACTACTGGGACAAGTCGCGCCCGCGTGTGCGGCGCATCCGTTTTCGTTTCATCCCCGACGCGGGCGCACGCGCGGCCGCGCTGGAGACCGGCGAGGTGCAGTACACGCCGTTGAGTCCAGTGCCGCTGGCCGATGTGCCGCGGCTCAAACGCAACGCCAAGCTGGTGGTCGAAACGCGCGGCAACGAGGCCAGCGCGCCGATGTTTTTCTTCGACTTCAACCTGCGCAGGCCGCAGTTTCAAGACGTGCGGGTGCGCCGCGCATTCGCTCACGCGATCGACAAGAAGGCGCTGGCCGAGAAGGTCTGGTACGGCTTCGCGACGCCCGCCACCGGGCCAGTGCCTTCCTACCAGGCGAACTTCTACACCGCCGACGTGCCGACCTATGCCTTCGATCCGGCGCTGGCCGAGCGCCTGCTCGACGAAGCCGGCCACAAGCGCGGCGCCGACGGCATTCGCATGCGCATCACGCACGACCCGATGCCTTACGGCGACGAGTACCGCCAGACGGGCGAGTTCATCCGCGAGTCGCTGAAGGCCGTCGGCATCGACGTCACGCTGCGCAACAACGACCTGCCGACCTTCCTGCGCAAGGTCTTCACCGACAACGACTTCGACACGCTCAACTCGTTCTATGCGGCCTACTCCGATCCGCAGATCGGCGTGCACCGGCGCTTCTGGAGCAAGGCGATCAAGAAGGGCACGCCCTGGTCCAACGCGTCCGGCTACTCGAACGAAAAGGCCGATGCATTGATCGACACGATCCAGACCGAGGGCGATGCGACGAAGCGCCGCCAGGCCATCCATGCACTGCAACGTCTGGCGCAGACCGATCTGCCTTCGATCACGCTGCTCGAACAACATCCGTTCCGCGTTTTCTCGAGCCGGCTGTCGGGCGTGAACGTCAACCCGGACGGCAATGGCGCCTCGCTGAAGGATGTGTCGCTTGCAGCTTGACCACATCACGCTCGCCCACGACGCGCGCACCATTCGCCGGGAGATCGCGCGAACGGCATCGCAGCGCGACATCGATGCGGCCTTGCCGGTCGACGCCATCGACCGCATTCGCAAGGCCGGCCTCGGCGCACTCCGCGTGCCCAAGGAATACGGTGGCGCGGGGCTCGGCTTCGAAGCATTGGCCGACGCGGTGCTGCAGCTCGCGGCCGGCGACGCCAGCGTCGCGCAGTCACTGCAGCCGCACTTCATCTTTCTCGAACGCGTGCGTCTGATGGGCGACGAACCGCAACGCCGGCGCTATCTCGGCGCCGCGGCCGAAGGCGCGTTCTTCGGCAATGCGATTTCCGAAGTCGGCGGCGGCTCGGGCGAGTGGCGCACCGTGCTCACGAGGCAAGGCAGCAGCTGGCGTCTCGACGGCAGCAAGTTCTACGCGACCGGCACGGCCCTGGCCGACTACACCTTCGTCGGCGCGCTGGACCCGGAGGGGCGACGCTTGCTGGCCGTCGTGCCGGTGACGCGGCAAGGGGTCGAACTGGGCGACGACTGGCGCACCATGGGCCAGCGCGCGACGGCCAGCGGCACGGCGCGCTTCAGCGGCGTGGCGGTCGCGCAGGACGAGCTGATCGCACTGGCGCCGTGGGAACAGCGCCGCCACCACACCGGCGCCGGCTCGCAGATCATCCATTGCGCCATCGATGCCGGCATCGCGGCGGCCGCCCTTGACGATGCATTGCTTCACGCGCAGACCAAGGCACGGCCGTCGCGCGACAGCGGCCATGCCCGGGTCGTCGACGACCCCGTCGTGCACCACGTGGTGGGCGAGATCGCTGCGGCCGCCTTTGCCGCCGAGGCGGCGGTGCTGCTGGCGGCGCGGGCACTCGATGCGGCAGCCAATGCGCTGTATGCGAGCCACCTGTCCGAACAAGCCAACACGCCCGAAGTCGACGCCCTGCTGGTCGACGCATCGATCGCCGTCGCCAACGCCAAGATCGTCAGCTCGCGGGCCGCATTGCTGGCGTCCGAAAAACTCTTCGAGGTGGGCGGCGCATCGGCCGCCGCCAGCGCGCTCAACCTCGACCGCCACTGGCGCAACGCACGGACCCACACGCTGCACGACCCGCTGGCGCACAAGTTCCGCGTGATCGGCGACCACCTGCTGAGCGGCAAGGCGCCGCCCAACACTTTCACCTATTGATTCACCCGTTCACGAGTTCGAGAAAACGCCATGACATTCACCCGTCGCCGCCTCATCGGCAGCACCCTCGGTACCACCGTGGGCCTCTCGCTCGGTTTCCCCGGCCTGCTGCATGCGGCAGACGCCGTACAGCGTGGCGGCACGCTGGTCGTCAACCTCGA
>JAQGMP010000244.1 GCA_028292285.1 Variovorax sp.
CGAACTCCAGCCCCTTGCTGGCATGCATCGACATGACCTTGATCGTGTCCGCCTCCGGGTCGAAGGTGCCGAGCCCCTTGCGCACCTGGTGCGGCAGCATGCGTTCTTCCAGCACCTTGGCGCACTCGTCCATCACCGCGTGGTGGCGGCAGATCACCGCCATGTCGCCCCAGGCGTGGCCTTCGAAGTGGGCGGCGCTCAGCAACTCGGCAATCTTCAGCGCCTCGGCCTGCAGGTTGGGCATCCGGATGACGGTCGGCTCATCGCCTTCGCGGCCGCTGCTCACCGGGTGCAGCAACGGAATGCCGTCGTCTTCGTCGCCGCTGCCGTTGTCCGACTTGTCGGCCACCAGCAGCGTGCCGGCGATGCGGCTCGCGGTGTCGAGAATCTGCTTCGTGTTGCGGTAATTGACCTTGAGCGTCGACGTGCGCCCCTGCGCATGGATGCCGACGCTCTTGAAGCTGAACTTGCGGGTGCGATGCCGCTCGTAGATGCTCTGCGCGTCGTCGTACAGCAGCAGCAGGCTGTTGGTGTCGGGGTCGACCATCTGCACCACCAGCTTCAGCCACTCGTGCTTGAAGTCGTGGCCTTCGTCGATGAGCACCGCCATGTACTGGCCCGACGGCACCTGCTTTTTGTCGACCGCGCGAATGAGCCGCTGCACGAAGGCTTCCATCAGCTTGGCCGTGCTCAGCTTTTCGGTTTCCGTCGACACCGGCAGCGCCTGGCCGTAGCTCACCAGTTGCTCCCGGCACCACTTGTGAAAGTGGCGCACGTGCACCTTGCCCGCCAGGCCTTTGCTGGCGATGACCGATGCGAGCTGCACAGCGAGCGGCTCGTTGTAGCAAAGCACGAGCACCGGCTTGGTCGTGACGCGCTTGGCCAGCTGCACGGCGCGGCGCGCGAGGATCATCGTCTTGCCCGAGCCGGCGACGCCGTGAATCACGCGGTGGCCGTCGCCGAGGCAACGCGTCAGTATTTCTTGCTGGATGTCGAGCACCGTCATCGCATCGGGCAGCTCGCCCGGAATGTCGAGGCTGGCTTGCATGCCGGCATCGGCCTCCACACGCACTTCCGGAAAAAGAATCCAGCGCACGCGGTCGATGTTGGGCAGCGACAGCATGCCGCGCATCAGCACCGGAAACATGCTCAACAGCCGGCTCTTGAGCGTTTGCGGATCGACGTTTTCCGTCATTTCGTCGCTGCAGATCACGCGCTGCGAATCGAGGACGCAGTCGAGTTCGGCCGTGACGAACTGGCGCCGCGTGATGTGGCTCAGCACCAGTCCGTAGCTCCACGGAAAAGTCAGCATGCCCTGCCACTTGCCTTCTTCCTGCACCAGCTGCGGGTCTTGCGTGAGCGCGGCGACCATCTGGTGCGCGTACTGGCGCGCTTGCTCCAGCGGATTGATGACGCTGCGCGGCACGCCTTCGGGCGCCACTTCGAAAGTCAGCTTGCCGGCCCGGCGGATGTCGTCGAGCTTCCAGTCCTTGACCTCGAGCACCAGCAGGCCGCGGCGCGGATGCAGCACGATGAAGTCGGGGTGCAGGCGTTTCGGTCCGACCGGTACGTCATACCAGACAAGGTAGTTGCTGCCGAGCTTTTGCTCGAGCCTTTCAGCAAGGCGCCGCTCGCCCGTCGTCATGCGCGACACGCAAGTGTTCAGTGCGGGAATCAGGGTGGCCATGGGAGATTTGCTGGTGACGTCGACGGGGCGCTGACATTTGTTTACAAAGCATCATGCCCAGCACGGGCCGTCTTGAGAACGCCCGCGGACTCAAGGTCGGGGATGCCGTGACTTACTTGACAACGCCCGTCGGCCCTTGTGCAAGCGGTGAATAAAAAAGGCTTACAGCGTGGCAGCCCGGCAGACGGCAACGGCCGAAACCGGCATGCCATTCAGCCTCACATCGAGCGATTGCCCGTGCCGGCGAACGGCACCATCGACGCCAAGCCTATGCACGCACTCCCTCCATCCGACTACGCGCCCGATGCCTTCGAAGTGAGGGTTTCCGAGTTGCTCGTTGCCACCGCCGAAGGGGGCGACCCCCTGGTGAGCAGCGCCGTGTCGGAGGTGCTCAAGCTGCTGCGCGAAAAGCTCGACATGGACGTGGTGTTCGTCTCGGAGTTCGTCGATGGACGACGCGTGTTTCGCCGCATCGAGGCCGATGCCGACAAGCGAATCTTCGAAGAAGGACAGTCGCATCCGCTGGAGTCGAGCTTTTGCCAGCGCGTGGTCGACGGCCGGATGCCCAACATGATCAAAGACTTTCCCAGCTACGCCGGCGCGAACGACTTGCCGAAGCTTCCATTTCCGCTCGGCAGCTTTTTGAGCGTGCCGGTGGTGCTGAGCGATGGCCGGGTCTACGGCACGCTCTGCTGCTTCAGCTATGCGGTCAACGACGAGTTGACGCAGCGCGATCTCAGGAAGCTCGAAATGTCGGCGCAGCTCACGGCTCGCCGCATCGACGAAGTGCGCGCCCGCGAGGCCGACATGGCAATGGCCGGCTGGGCACTCGAGCCCACCGACACCATGGCGTCGGCGCGCCGCGCGCACTGAACGCCGAGAACTGAACGCCGCAATTCACAGCTGCACCGTCTTATGGAAAACCGCCACTTCACCGGCTTCAGCAACGCGTCGCTTCACGACGACGGACTGAAGTTCAATCTGACCATCGACACCCTCGAAGGGCCGGTGCCGATCGAGGCGTCGGTCGCCGACATCGGCAAGATGATTCATCTGCTCTCCAAGGTGTCGTGGGCCGCCGGTCACATCCAGCGCTTGCCGCAGCACTTCGTCGCCGACGGCACGCTCAGCTTGCGGCCGGTCGACGCCACCGCGCTGGCCGTGGCGGCGGGCGAGCCGGGCAAGACGCTGGTGATGATGCTGGTCGGCGCGACCACGCTCGCCTACTCGCTCGACACGCCGAAGCTCAAAGGCTTTTCGCAGCAGTTGCAGGCGACGGTCGACGGGCTGGCGTCGCCCTGAACTACCGGATCAGTCCGGAATTCAGCTCGACACGAACGCCAGCAGATCGGCGTTGAACTTGTCGGCGTGCGTGGTCGCGAGCCCGTGCGGCGCGCCCGCGTAGACCTTGAGTTCTGCGCCCTTCACGATCTTGGCGGACATCAACCCCGCGGCGCCGATCGGCACGATCTGGTCGTCGTCGCCATGCACCACGAGCGTGGGCACATCGAACTTCTTCAGATCTTCGGTGAAGTCGGTTTCACTGAACTGCTTGATGCAGTCGAGCAGCCCCTTGTGGCCGCCCATCATTCCCTGCAGCCAGAACGAATCGACGATGCCCTTCGACACTTTCGCGCCTTCGCGGTTGCCGCCGTAGAAGGGCGCGGTCAGGTCATAGAAAAACTGCGAGCGATCCGCTGTGACGCCAGCGCGAATGCCGTCGAACACCTCGATCGGCAAGCCGCCGGGGTTGGCCGCGGTCTTGAGCATCAGGGGCGGCACCGCGCTCAGGAGCAGCGCCTTGCGAACGTACTTGGTGCCGTGCCGACCGATGTAGCGCGCCACCTCGCCGCCGCCGGTCGAGTGGCCGACCATCACGATGTCTTTCAGGTTCAGCGATTCGATCAGCCCGGCCAGGTCGTCGGCATAGGTGTCCATGTCGTTGCCGTGCCAGGGCTGGCTCGAGCGTCCGTGGCCGCGCCGGTCGTGCGCGATGACCCGAAAACCGCGCTCGCCGAGAAACACCATCTGTGCATCCCAGGCGTCCGCAGTCAGCGGCCAGCCGTGCGAAAACACCACGGCGGGGCCGGTGCCCCAGTCCTTGTAGTAGATCTCGGTGCCGTCTTGCGAAGTGAACGTGCTCATGGATTCCGCTTTCAAGAATGTTGGGTCGTCGACGTGACGAGCGCCAACTGTATCGGCGTCTCGTGACACAACCACGCATTGTTTCGAGCGGAAACGAAAACGCCGTCAGCCCACCTGCTTCAACGAGGCGAGATCGACCTCGCCGTTCTGGCTGTGGAACATCGGCGTGCCGCCTGAACCTTGCTGCTGCTGGCTCACGCCGGAGATGCGATGGTCGCCGGTGTCGTACTGCGTGACCTTGCCGTTCTG
>JAQGMP010000551.1 GCA_028292285.1 Variovorax sp.
GACGGCCGACTCGACCTACAACTTCGCGGGCAAGGGCGGCACCGAGAGCGCCAACACCTTCCAGGGTTCGATCACCGCGACCGTGGTCGACCTGCTGCCCAACGGCCATCTCGTCGTCACTGGAGAAAAGCAGATCGGCGTGAACCAGAACGTCGACGTGCTGCGCGTCTCCGGCACCATCGATCCGCGTTCGATCCAGGCCGGTAGCGTGGTGAGCTCGGCGCAAGTGGCCAACGTGCGCATCGAGTCGCGCGGCCGCGGTGCGCAGCAAGAGGCGCAGGTCATGCCCTGGCTCAACCGCTTCTTCATGAGCGTTCTTCCTTTCTAAGCACTCGATGAAGAACACCTCCATCCGCTTTTCGGTTCGTCTTGCCGGCCTGCTCATGTTGGGCATGTCGCTGCTCGCGCCGGCCCACGCCATCCGCATCAAGGAAGTAGCGGCCGTGCAAGGCGTGCGCTCCAATCAATTGACCGGCTACGGCCTGGTCGTCGGCCTCGACGGCACGGGCGACCAGACCACGCAGATGCCCTACACCACGCAGAGCGTGGCCAACTACCTGCAGCAGCTCGGCGTGACCTTGCCGGCCGCGACGGCGTCGCAGCTGCAACTGAAGAACGTCGCGGCCGTCATCGTGACGACGACGCTGCCGGCGTTCGCGCAACCGGGCCAGACGCTGGACGTCAACGTGTCGTCGATGGGCAACTCCAAGTCGCTCAAAGGCGGCACGTTGATCGCCACGCCGCTGCGCGGTGCCGACGGCCAGATCTATGCGCTGGCGCAAGGCAACCTCATCATCGGCGGCGCAGGCGCTTCGGCGGCCGGCAGCAAGGTGCAGATCAACCACCTGAGCGCCGGCCGCGTGCCGAACGGTGCGCAGGTCGAACGCTCGGTGCCGACTTCGCTGAACGATGGCGACAGCGTGAGCCTGGGCCTGAACTCGGCGGACTTCGAAACCGCGCGCCGCGTCGCCGCCGTCATCAACCTGAAGCTCGGCAGCGGCCTGGCCCGCGCGCTCGACGGCCGCACGGTGCAGGTGCAGGCGCCGGTCGATGCCAACGCCCGCGTCAACTTCATCGCGCAGCTCGAAGAGCTCACGCTGGAGCAGCCGGCACCGGCGGCACGCGTGGTCATCAATGCGCGCACCGGCTCGGTGGTGCTGAACCAGGCGGTAACGCTCGGCCCCTGCGCCATCGCGCACGGCAACCTGTCGATCACCATCAGCTCGCAGCCCGTCATCAGCCAGCCGCAGCCGTTCTCGAACGGCAAGACGGTGGTGGCGGAGCAGGCCAGCATCCAGATCAAGCAGGAGCCGGGCATCCTCATTCAGGTGCCGAACTCGCCGCTGCTGTCGGACGTGGTGCGTGCGCTCAATGCGCTCGGCGCCACGCCGCAAGATCTGCTGGCGATTCTGCAAGCCATCAAGGCATCGGGCGCGCTCAACGCGGAACTCGAAGTCATCTGACGATGAAACCCCCACGCTCATCGCTTCGCGTATCGCTGCCCCCCGAGGGGGAGCGTCAGTGCCTTCGGGCGGCCGGGCGGCACTGACATGGCTGCGCCGACATCCATTCCCACACTGAGCAGCGGCGGCCTGGCGGCCGACGCGCGCTCGCTCGACACGCTCAAGCTGGTCGCGGGCAGCAACGACCCGAAGGCAGTGAAAGAGGCCGCCAAACAGTTCGAATCGCTCTTCATGCGCGAGCTCATCAAGAGCATGCGCGAGGCCACGATGAAGTCGGGCCTGATGGACAGCGACGGCGAAAAGCTCGGCACCGACCTGCTTGACCAGCAGTTCGCGGTGCAGCTGTCGGGCATGCCCGGCGGCCTGACCGAAGCCATCACGCGCCAGCTCACGCAGCAGATGACCGGCAACGCGCGCAGTGCCACGCCGACGGTGTCGCTCGGCGGCACCACGACCAATCCGAGCGCGACGCAAAGCGGCTTCGTCTCGCAGCACACCGAAGCGGCCGAGCGCGTGGCGCAGGCCACCGGCATTCCTTCGGCCTTCATGATCGGCCAGGCCGGCCATGAAACCGGGTGGGGCAAGAGCGAGATCCGCAATGCCGACGGCAGCAACGCCTACAACCTCTTCGGCATCAAGGCGACGGGCAGCTGGACCGGCAAGGTCGCCGAAATCACGACCACCGAATACGTCGACGGCGAGGCGAAGAAGGTCACGGCCAAGTTCCGCGCCTACGGCTCTTACGAAGAATCTTTCCGCGACTACGCCAAGCTCATCGGCGAGAGCCCGCGCTATGCGCAGGCCCGCGCGCAGACCGGCTCGGCCACGGCCTACGCCACCGAATTGCAGCGCGCCGGCTACGCCACCGATCCGGCTTACGCGGCCAAGCTGAGCCGCGCCATCAACACCAGCTTGCAGCTGCAAAGGTCTCAAGCATGAGTTTGCTCAACGTCGGCGCACGGGCATTGCTCGCCAATCAGATCGCGCTGCAGACCACCGGCAACAACATCGCCAATGCGAACACGGTCGGCTATTCGCGCCAGACCGCGGTGATGTCGCAGGTGCCGGGGCAATACACCGGCAGCGGCTACATCGGCAAGGGCGTCGAGGTCTCGACCATCGAGCGGGCTCACAGCGACTTTTTGACCAAGCAGGCCACGCTGGCCGCATCGGTGTCGTCGATGGACAGCACGCGCGCCAACCAGCTCGCCTCGCTCGAAGACATCTTCACCGGCGGCGCGAGCGGGCTCGGCGCATCGGTCACCGACATGCTCAACTCGCTGTCGGACGTGGCGAGCACGCCGGGCGACATCACCGCGCGCAACGTGGTGCTGACGCGCGCCGACGAGATGGCCGCGCGCTTCAACGATGCGCAAAGCCGGCTCGACGATTTGCAGCAGGGCGTGAAGTCGCAGCTCGGCGATGCGGTCAAGACCTTCAAGGCCCTGGCCACGCGCGTGGCCGCGCTGAACGAACAAATCGCCCGCGCGCAGGGCGGTTGCCAAACCCCCAACGACCTGCTCGACCAGCGCGAACAGGCCATGCGCGATCTCAACCAGCAGGTGCAGACCACCACCGTCTCGGCCGACGACAGCACGATGAGCGTCTTCATCGGCAGCCAGCCGCTGGTGCTCGGCAATTCGGTGGCGCCGCTGTCGCTCGCGACGGGTGCCGACGGCACGCAAAACCTGGTGCTCACGCGCGGCACCACCGCCACCACGATCCAGGGCGAAACACTGGGCGGCGGCGCCGTCGCCGGTCTGCTGCGCTTTCAGAACACCGACCTCGCCGAGGCGCGCGACCTGCTCGGCCGCATGGCGATGACCATCACGACCGCGGTCAACGCGCAGCACAAGCTCGGCGTCGATCTCGACGGCAATGCGGGCGGCAACTTCTTTCAGCCGATCGCCGTGCCCAATGCGCTGGCCGCGAACGGCAACACCGGCAATGCCACCGTCGGCGCGACAGTGACCGACCCGTCGGCACTGGCTCCTTCGTCTTACCAGCTCAACTTCGGCGCGGGCGGCAGCCTGCAGGTGACGCGGCTGTCGGACGGCAAGGTCAGCAACTTCACCGGCCCGCTGCCGGTGCAGATCGACGGCCTGACGATCGCCGTCGGCGCCGGCACGGCCAATGCCGGCGACAGCTTCACGCTCAAGCCGTATGCCGCCGCCGCGGGCCAGGTCGCGACCGCGATCAGTTCGCCGCGCGCACTCGCCGCAGCCAGCCCGATCGAGGCGCGCGCCGCCACGACCAACACCGGCAACGTGACGGTGTCGGCGCTGTCGCCGGCCAAGGCCGACGCCAACATGACGGGCACCGTCACGCTGACCTTTACCGCGGCCGGCACCTTTGACGTGAGCGGCACCGGCACCGGCAACCCGACGGGCGTGGCCTATACGGCAGGCCAGCCGATCAGCTTCAACGGCTGGAACCTGACGCTCAAGGGCACGCCGAAACCGGGCGACACCATCACCGTGCAGGCCGCAACGCCGGGGTACACCAGCCTGAACGCCGGCAACGCGACCGCACTGCTCGGGCTGCGCGATGCGGCGGTGTTCGACGGTGCACCGCTGTCCGACGGCTATGCCTCGCTGATGGCGACGGTCGGCGTGCGTTCGCAGAGCGCGCAGTACGCCGCGGGCATCTCCGACTCGATCGCGTCGAACCTCGAAACCAGCCGCACCAGCGTGTCGGGCGTCAACCTCGACGAAGAAGCCGCCAACCTGCTGAAGTATCAGCAGGCCTACCAGGCGTCGGCCAAGATGATCCAGATCGCGCAGAGCATCTTCGACACCCTGCTGCAAGGCATGAACTGAATTCCCCGGAGTAACCCATGTCTGGCAACACCACCCGCCTCGGCAGCGCGAACACCTACGACAACGCATTGCGCCAGCTCACCACGCGACAGGCGAACATGGCGAGCCTGCAAGAGCAGATCACGGCCGGCAAGAAAGTGCTGCGCCCGAGCGACGACCCGAGCGGCGCAGCGCAGGCCGAGCGCGCCATCACGCGCATGGCGCGCGTGACGACCGACCAGCGCGCACTCGAAGTGCAGCGCAACGCGGTGTCGACCGCCGAGTCGACACTGGGCGATGCGGTGAAAGCCGTGCAGGACTTCCGCACGCTCGCGGTGCAGGCCGGCAACACGGCACTCACCGCCACCGACCGCGCCAGCATCGCGCAGCAGATGACCACGCTGCGCGACCAGATTCTGGGCTACGCGAACGAAAAGGACAGCAACGGCCAGCCGCTCTTCGGCGGCCTCGGCAGCACCGCGGCGCCCTTCACCGACCACGGCGGCGGCGTGACTTTCGACGGCATTGCCGGGCAGGCCGCGGCGGGCGCCGTGTCGGTGCCGGCCACGCTCGACGGCGCCGCCACCTGGATGAACGTGCCGACCGGCAACGGCGTGTTCGCCATCACGCAGGCCGCCGGCACCAGCACCGTCTACACCGACGCCGGCAAAGTGACCGACCCGAGTGCGCTCACCGGCGCCAACTACAACGTCGTCTTCCACGTGGCCGGCGGCGTGACGACTTACGACGTGCTCAACACCACCGCCGGCACCACGGTGCAGAGCGCGCAGCCCTACACGGCGGGCAAGGCGATTGCGTTCGACGGCCTGTCGATGACGCCTTCGGGCGCGCCGGTCGACGGCGCCACGCTCGCCGTCGAACCAAGCACGACCACGAGCCTGTTCGGCGTGCTCGACAGTGCCATCGCCGGCGTGCGCGACGCCACGACCAGCGGCGCTGTCGCGCAGAACGTGGCGCAGGCGCTGGTGCAGATCGACTCGGGCCTGTCGCGCCTGCAGTCATCGCGCGGCATGGCCGGCGACCTACTGAACCGCGTCGACGATATCTCGGGCCGCCAGACCGATCGCAGCATCCAGCTCGAGGCCGACCGCTCGCGCGCCGAAGACATCGACCCGGTCAAGGGGATCTCGGACTTCCAGACCCAGCAGACGGCGTACTCCGCCGCGCTCGGTACTTACGCGCAGATCCAGAAGCAGTCGCTCTTCAACTTCATCAGCTAGCGCGATGCCAAACATTTCTACGCCGCAAGGGGAGGCCTCATGGCACAAACCGTACTAGGCAGCTTGACCCTCGGCTACCGGCCTTTGTGGGGCCGGAGCCGGACGCTGGCCGGCGTGCAACTGTTCGTGCACGAAGACAGCGAAGGCGTCGACGGCCACCACCTGCTTCGCATGCTGTCGGAGTTGCGCGCGGCCGAATCGCCGGCCTTGCTGCTGTCGCTGAAATCGCGCGAATTGCTCACCGGCCTGTTGCAGCACGCCACACCGTCGGACCCGATGATCGAGGTGCCGGTGCGCTGGCTCGACGATGCGCGCCTGCGCGCTTGCGTGCATGCGGCGCGCTCGCGCGGCGCGCGCATGGTGGTGCGCGGCGACGTGACGCAAGGCCCGCCGGAAGATGTGGCGCGCTGCTTCGAGCGCCGCATGACCGCGCTGTCGGCCGTCGATGCCGGCACCGCGCTGCATGCCGCCAGGCGCGCACGCGAGTCGGCGGCGGTGGGCCGGCTCGCGCCGCGCGCCGAGGGCAGCCCGGTGCTGCCGAACTCAATGGTCGAAGGCGTTGCGAGCCGCGCGCTGGCCGAACACGCGCTCGACCAGCAAGGCGCCTGGGCGGTGGCCGGCTGGCCGGTCGAAGATGCCTTGCACCGCTACGCCGGACAGCCGCTGCCGCCGAGCCGCCGCGCCATCGTGCAGACCATGAATGCGCTCGACGACGAGCCGTCGCTCGAACGCATCGAACAACTGCTCGGAGAAGAACCGACGCTGGCCTATCGCCTTCTGCTGTATCTCAATTCGGCTGGCCTGGGCCTGCGCAGCGGCATCGCGTCGTTGCGGCACGGCTTCATGATGCTGGGGTTTCGATCGCTCAGCGCCTGGCTGGCCGAGCAGTTGCCGCACGCGACCGACGATGCGGGTCTGCGCCCGGTGAACGCGACGATGGTGTTGCGGGGCCACCTGATGGAACACCTGATGGACGCCGGCATCGAAGACGATCTGCGGCGCGAGGTGTACCTGTGCGGCCTGTTCGCACAGCTCGATCTCGTGCTCGACGAGCCGCTCAAGCTCAGCCTCGGACGCAT
>JAQGMP010000563.1 GCA_028292285.1 Variovorax sp.
GCCGAACTGCTTGCGATCAAGCACATACTGGCGTGCGCGGTGCATGCAGTCTTCTGCTGCCCCGAGTGCGCCCCAGGAGATGCCGTAGCGCGCGCTGTTCAAACAGGTGAACGGACCTTTCAATCCCTGCACTTCGGGGAAGGCGTTTTCTTCAGGGCAGAACACGCCGTCCATCACGATCTCGCCGGTGATGCTGGCGCGCAAACCGACCTTGCTGTGGATCGCTGGAGCCGTCAAACCCTTCATGCCTATTTCCAGCACGAAACCGCGGATCGGCCCGACCGTACCGCTCTCGCTCACCTCTTTGGCCCAGACCACGAAGACATCGGCGATCGGCGAATTGCTGATCCACATCTTGGCGCCGCTGATCGAATAGCCGCCCGGCACTTTCTTGGCGCGCGTGACCATGCTGCCGGGGTCGGAGCCATGGTCGGGTTCGGTCAGGCCGAAGCAGCCGATCCATTCGCCGGTCGCGAGCTTGGGCAGAAACTTCTGCTTCTGCGCGACGGTACCGAACTCGTTGATCGGCACCATGACGAGCGAGCTTTGCACGCTGGCCATCGAGCGATAGCCCGAGTCGACGCGCTCGACTTCACGCGCGATCAGGCCGTAGCAAACGTAGTTGAGGCCGGGGCCGCCATACTCTTCAGGAATCGTCGGGCCGAGCAGGCCAAGAGCGCCCATTTCGCGAAAGATCGCCGGGTCGGTTTCGCCGGAGCGAAAGCCTTCGACCACGCGCGGCAGCAGGCGCTCCTGGCAATAGGCATTGGCCGCGTCGCGCACCATGCGCTCGTCTTCGGTGAGTTGCTGGTCGAGCAGGAGCGGGTCGTCCCAGTGAAATTGCGCTTTGGCGGCCATAAAGCTGTCTCCGAAGAAAGATAGGAAGGGATGCGGAAAGAAATACGAAAAGGATGGGGTCGATCCTAGCGAGGCACGCGAAGCCGTGCAAACGAGAAATCAGCACCCAGATATGCGCGGCGAGAATGTCTTGCGTACAACGCCCCTCACCGTTCGGGCTGAGCTTGTAGAAGCGCTTCGACAGGTTCAGCCCGAACGGATAAGAAGTCAGTCATACACTGAGTTCATACATGCGCCGAAAAATCCCGCCCTTGCAAGCCTTGGTGTGCTTCGACGCCGCAGCGCGCCATGAGAGCTACACGCGCGCCGCACAAGAACTCGCACTCACGCAAAGTGCGGTGTCGCGCCAGATCGCCACGCTCGAAGCCTTCGTCGGCATCGCGCTCTTCCGCCGCACGCGGCACGGCGTGGCGCTCACCACCAGCGGCGCCGCGTATGCAAAGCAGATCACCAAGCGCCTCGAAGCCATGGAGCGCGACACGCTCGACGCAATGGCCCATCAGGGCGAGGGCGGCTCGCTGGCGCTGGCGGCGGTACCGACCTTCGCCACGCGCTGGCTCGTGCCGCGGCTGCCCGACTTCGCGCGGCTGCAGCCCGACGTGGTGGTGCACATCGAAACCCGGACCCGGCCGTTTCTGTTCGCCGACACCGAGTTCGACACCGCCTTGTATGCCGGCACGCCGACGCAGGTCGCGAACTGGGCCGGCACGCGGGCCCTTTTGCTGATGCATGAAGATGTCGTGCCGCTTTGCAGCCCCGCACTGCTGCCGCGCGGCAAGGCTGTCACGCCGGCCGCCATCGCGAAGCTGCCGCTGCTTCAGATGAGCACGCGACCCGATGGTTGGCGTCAGTGGTTCGATGCGCAGCAAGTCGATGCGCCGAACGCGCGCGGCGGTCCACGCTACGAGCTGTTCTCGATCCTCGCCGGCGCGGCCACGCACGGCCTCGGTGTCGCGCTCATGCCGACCATGCTGGTCGAAGACGAGCTGCGTCGTGGCGACCTGATCGTGGCCTGCGCCAAGCCGCTGTCGGGCGAGCGCAATTACTACCTGGTGATGCCGGATCGCGGCGACGCGCGGCCGCTGTTGAAGTCGTTCGGGGGATGGTTGGTGGGGCAGGCGCAGCACGGCTGAACTCGACGGACCGCGGCTGATCGTCAAGCCAGCATCTGTCCGGTAATCAAAGCCCACTCCGCCGCCGTCACCGGCGTGATCGACAGCCGGTTGCCCCTGCGCAGCACCACCATCTCCGCCAGCGCCGGCGTCGCTCGCAGCTCCGGCAAACCCAACACACGCGTCTTGCGCAGCGCCTGCACATCGAGCAGCAGCCAGCGCGGGTTGTCTGGTTTCGAAGCGGCATCGAAGTAGGGCGACGCGGCCTCGAACTGCGTCGGGTCGGGCCGCGCGCCGGACGCCACGCGCGCAATGCCGACGACGCCGGGCTCGGGGCAACTCGAGTGATAGAACAGCACGCCGTCGCCGACTTTCATCGCATCGCGCATGAAGTTACGCGCCTGGTAGCTGCGCACGCCGGTCCAAGGCACAGTCGCGTCGGGTGCGGCGAGCGCATCGTCGATCGAGCACTCGTCCGGCTCGGATTTCATCAGCCAGTAATCGGTCATGTCTTCGGAAAGTCGGTCCCCAGGCTGGTTTCTTTCCACTGCTCGATTTCCGCCAGGCTCTTCTTCAACGTCTTCGTCACGTTCTCGAAGCCGATGGCGCCGAGCACCAGATGGCGCGGTGGATTTTCGATTTCGGTGATGTGGATCATCGCGGCCGCAGCGCGCACCGGGTCGCCGGGCTGCGTGCCGGTTTTGGTCGCAGTGACCTTCATGCGGGCGCCGGCCGTCTCGGCGTAATCGGCGATGCGATTGGGCGTCTGCTTCAGCGAGCGGCCGGCCCAGTCGGTGCGGAACGGACCCGGCGCCACGCAGGTGACCTTGATGCCGAGCGGCTCGCCTTCGAATGCCAGCGCGTCCGAAAAGCCCTCGACCGCGTGCTTGCTCGCCGCGTAGTAGCCAGAGCCCGGAAAGCCGAGAAAACCAGCCACTGACGTGACGTTGAGCACGTGGCCCTTGCGCCGCGCGCGCATGCCGGGCAGCACGGCCCGCGTCATCGCGAAGAGGCCGAACACGTTGGCGTCGAACTGCGCGAGGATCTCCGATTCTTCTCCTTCTTCGACCGACGACTGATAGCCGTAGCCCGCGTTGTTGACCAGCACGTCGATGCGGCCGAACTTCGACTCGGCGTCCGCGACCGCCGCGGCGATCTGCACCGCATCGGTCACGTCCAGGTCGAGCGCCAGGGCGCGGTCGCCCACGCCTTCGACCAGACCGGCAAGGCGCGATTTGTCGCGCGCCGTGACGACGGCGTGTCCGCCGCGCGAGAGCACCAGCTTGGCGAGTTCATGGCCGAAGCCGGTGGAGCATCCGGTGATGAACCAGACGGGTGAATTTTCGGAGGAGGAAGCCATGTCGGGTGTGCTTTCTGTTCGGGGATGCGTTGATTCCGCGATGGTCGCGCAAGCCGTGCCGCATGGCAATCGGACAGCGCGCCGTTTCCGTCGCTCCTCACGCTGCTCTCACAATTGCTTTCGATCTGCGCCGGCACAGCCCGCTTGACTTCGACACGGGCGGCCTGATTTGATAGGTTCTCCGTGTCTCTTCAAGATTTCCACCCCGCCGTCGGCCGCTGGTTCGGCCGCACTTTCGCCGGACCGACCGAGGCCCAGGCCGCAGCATGGCCGGCGATCCGCGCCGGCCGCGACACGCTGGTTGCCGCGCCGACCGGCTCGGGCAAGACGCTGACGGCTTTTCTGGCCGCACTCGATGCGCTGGTGCGGCAAGGCCTGCGACCCGAAGGCCTGGCCGACGAGACCACGGTGGTCTACGTTTCACCGCTGAAGGCGTTATCGAACGACATCCAGCTCAACCTCGAAGCGCCGCTCACCGGCATTCGCGCCGAGCTGGCCGCGCTCGGTTTGCCCGACGTGCACATTCGCACGGCAGTGCGAACCGGGGACACGCCGGCGCGCGAGCGCCAACAGGCGTTGCGCAAGCCGCCGCACATCCTTGTGACAACGCCGGAGTCGCTGTATGTGCTGCTCGGTTCGGTGTCGGGCCGCAAGATGTTGGGCACGGTGCGCACGGTGATCGTCGACGAGATTCATGCGCTCGCGGCCAGCAAGCGCGGCAGCCATTTGTCGCTGTCGCTGGAGCGGCTGCAATCGCTCGCGGGCGATCGTCGCCTGACGCGCATCGGGCTGTCCGCCACGCAAAAGCCGATCGACGAAGTCGCGCGTTTTCTGGTCGGTGCGGGTGCGGTGGCCGATGGCGTGGCGCGCTGCGAGATCGTCGACATCGGCTATGCGAAACAGCGCGATCTCGCGCTCGAACTGCCGCTGTCGCCGCTCGCTGCGGTGATGTCGAATGACCAATGGGAGCAGGTCTATTCACGTGTCGCCGAACTGGTCCAACTGCATCGCACCACGCTGGTTTTCGTCAACACGCGGCGCATGGCCGAGCGCGCGGCGCGGCATCTGGGCGAGCGGCTCGGCAAGGAGGCGGTCGCCGCGCACCACGGCAGCTTGTCGAAGGAGACGCGGCTCGATGCCGAGCAGCGCCTGAAGCGTGGCGAGTTGAAGGTGTTGGTCGCGACCGCATCGCTCGAACTCGGGCTCGACATCGGTGACGTCGATCTGGTGTGCCAGCTGGGCTCGCCGCGTTCCATCGCCACGCTGCTGCAGCGCGCGGGCCGCTCGGGTCACGCGGTCGGCGGCATCC
>JAQGMP010000578.1 GCA_028292285.1 Variovorax sp.
CCCGGCACGCCGGGAACGGCCAGCACCATGCCGATCAGCGCGCAGAACACGATGAGCTGCACGACCCGCGGTTTGGTCAGCGCATAGAACTGGCGCAGCACATTGGCGGTGCTGGTGTGCTGAACGGGCAGCGGCGTGCTCATCGCGTCACCTCTGTGCTTGGCGCTGCGGTGCCATGAGCTTCGAGAGCGGTCCGACGGCTCATGCGGCGCCCCATCCATTGGTTTCGTTGTTGTTGTTGCTGCGCGGCTGCGAGCGCGCGCCTGCATCGTCGCGCACCGTTGCTGCCGCCGTTCCGCGTCGGCTCTCGCACACCGTCCACGTCAACACGACCGCCAGCGCAGCCGCACCGCCGGTGTGCAGCACGGCCGCCGCCAGCGGCCA
This sequence comes from Variovorax sp., assembly GCA_028292285.1. Classification (GTDB taxonomy): domain Bacteria; phylum Pseudomonadota; class Gammaproteobacteria; order Burkholderiales; family Burkholderiaceae_C; genus Variovorax. Next base: position 385 of record JAQGMP010000578.1, read on the forward strand.
GCCCAGCAGCACGTTACCCAGCCCGGTCGCCAGTTGCAGCAGCGCAAGTCCGGCGAGCCAGCGCGCCTGCGGACGCAGCGCAGGGATGCGATGTAGCCGCCATGCCAGGACGCCGATCGCGACGAAGACCGCATAGGCCATCAATCGGTGCACATAGTGAATGGCAGTGAGCGATGCGAATTCGATCGGCACACCGTCCGAGGTCAGGCCGAGATGGCGCCAGATTTCGAAGCCCTGCACAAAATTCATCGACGGCCACCAACTGCCCTGACAGGTCGGGAATTGGGTGCAGGCCAACACCGCATAGTTGGTGCTGACCCAGCCACCAAGTGCGATCTGCAAGACCAGCAACGCGGTCGTCCCGATCAAGCCGGTGCGCAGCGCCGGCCCAAGCGCCGTCGGTGCCCGCTGCGAAGCGATCTGCTGGTAGCGCACCGCCTGTACGCACAGCAACGCAAGCAATCCGATGGCGCCGAGCAGATGCAGGGTAACGATCGCGGGATAGAGCTTCCATGTCACCGTCATGGCGCCGAACGCACCCTGCAGGCAAACCCACACCAAGGTGGCCGCAGGCCACATGGCGCTGAGCGCGGGCGCTCCATGCGGCGGCAGCCGCTGCCGCCTGCGCGCCACCCACGTCGCGATCGCCAACACGACGATCAGCACGCCGACGCCGGTGGCCAGGTAGCGATGAATCATCTCGACCCACGCCTTGCCGTGCGTGACGGGGCCCGTGGGTTGCGCTGCCTGCGCCGTCGCGATGTCGTGCCGCGCGCCGACCGGGCTGGCATTGCCGTAGCAGCCGGGCCAGTCGGGGCAGCCGAGGCCCGAATCGGTCAGCCGGGTGAAGGCACCGAACAACGTCAGATCGAACGTCAGGAACAGCGTGAGCACGGTGAGCGCGTGCAGCCGCCGTGCTGCGCCCGCACCGGCGTTGCGCCGCCACACCCACAGCAGTGGCCCCAACGCGATTAACACGCCCGCGACCATCAGCCAGACGATCGGTGTGAGGTCGTAGAGCGGTTGGGTGTTCATGGCGTGGGCATCGGCGCGTCAGCGGCCGGGCTCGTCCCAGGACGCGGAGGCGCGCAGCAGCCGCTCGATGTCGCGCTTGGCACGCGTGGCACCCTGGGCGTCCATGCGCGCCGGGAAACGCATCATCCAGTTGCCCATCGGATCGACCACGTAGAGATGCTCGCCCAGATCATGACCAGCGCTTGGGGCGAGCCACTGGGCGAGGTCCGCAGCAGGCATGCGAAGCACCGTCGCACCACGGAGTCCGTTGTCGAGGCGTTCCGGAATCGGCGCCGCATCGCTCACGAGCCAGACCCGGTCGACCCGCTCTTTTTCGCGGCCGAGGCTTTCGCGCAGCTGGCGCTGAAAGTAGAGCTGCTGCTCGCACAGTGCATTGCAGGCGGCGCCGGCCACAGCAACCAGCAGCCATTGACCTTTGAGTGATTGCAGATCGACGCGCGCACCGTCGCGCCCGACGGCGCTGAGCGCCGGCAAAGTCCGTTGCGGGTCGATCAATTCGCCGTAGACGCTGCGACCTTCGGGGCGGACCACGTAGTAAGTGAAGTAAGACGCGACCACCGGTGCGGCACAGCACAGCATCACCGCGATCATCTTCCAGCGCCCCTTGGCCGTGCGGCGAACGCCTTCGCCCTCCGCACCGTCTACCGGCTGCGGCGACGGCATCGAGTGCACCGTGAGTGCCAGCGGTTCGTCAGCCATGCCGTGCACGACCGGCCTTGCGCCAGGGAGCGATGAGTTGAAACCAGACATAGAGAAATGCGACAAGGGCCGAAAGGGCGAACCACTGAAACGCGTAGCCGTAATGCCGTTCGATGCCCAGCGCAGGCGCCGGCCAGTCACGCTGCAAGCCTTCGGAGGCGGCCCCGGACTGCTGCAGCGACAGGTCGGTGCGCAATGGCAAACCGGTTTCGACACGAAACGCTTCGAGGTCGAGATTCTGCCGGATCGCGGAAGACCCTTCGGGCACGGCTTTGGCGCCCGTGGCCGACGCGGGCGCAGTCGTCGATGAGGTTGCCGAGGAAGCAGCAGAAGCATCCGATGCGGCCGCGGCAGGCGCCGCCGCAACGACAGCCTTGCCCAACTCCATCAGATGCGATGGCGGCGGCGCGATGCGCCCGACCACTTCGACCAGGCCCGCTGGCGTTTGCACTGGCTGCAGCTGCGTGCGGTTCTCGAAATTTCGCTGGATCCAGCCGCGCTGCACCATGACGGTCTCGTTGCTGCCTTCGAGTGCGAACGGCGTGAGCACGTAGAACCCTGGCACGCCGTGCATCTGCCGGTTGTCGAGATAGACGGTTTGCGTCCCGAGCCACAGGCCGCGCAGGCGCACGGGCCGCAGCATGGCGTCGGCAACCTTGTCGGTCGACAGAAAGGTCTGCTGGTCGAGTTCGGGGCGCTGGCTTTGCGCTTCGCTCTCGGCTTGCATCGCCTCTTTCTGGGCCGCGCGTGAAAGCTGCCAGCGGCCGAGCGACGCGGTGGCGGCCATGGTCAGGATGGCTGCCACAGTGATAACCCAGAAACGGGCTCTCCGTGCGCCTTTCCATTCCTCGCCGGACCGGTTGACGGCGGCGTGACCCGTCTTTTGACCGCGCGTGTCGGCCGAGCGGTCGAGGTCGCCGCTCAGCATGGGAGACGGGCCGGTCGGCCGATAATGTGAGTCATGAAATATGTCATCGCCCTGGCGTTTGTCGGCATCCTGGCGAGCTTGGGGTTTGCGCTGTTCTTCATGCTGAAGGACGGCCGCGACGGCCGGGCCAAGAGTGGCGGCATGGCGCGCGCCCTCACTGTTCGGATTGGCCTTTCGGTGGTTTTGTTCCTGTGCATTCTGATTGCCTGGAAACTCGGGTACATCCAGCCAGGGGGCTTGCCGGTTGGCAAGTAGCGCCTGCCGGCGAGTGTCACCGCTGTCGTTCCACCAGCCCCATGAAAAAAGCGCCTTGCGGCGCTTTTTTGCTGTGCCGTGGTTCCCGCTCAAAGCCAGTAGACCAGCGTGTAGAGACCGAGCCAGACGACGTCGACGAAATGCCAGTACCAGGCGGCGCCTTCGAAGCCGAAATGGCGCTCCGGCGTGAAATGCCCGGCGCGCAACCGCAGCGTGATGAACAGCAGCATCAGCATGCCGATGAAAACGTGCAGCCCGTGAAAGCCGGTCAGCATGAAGAAGGTCGAGCCGTAGGCGCCGGAACTGAGCTTCAAGTTCAGCTCGGTGTACAGATGGTGGTACTCGTAGCCCTGCACGCCGAGGAACAGCACGCCGAGCAGCACCGTTAGCCACATGAAGCGGATGCACTGTGCGCGATGGTCGGCGCGCAGCGCGTGGTGGGCGATGGTGAGCGTCACGCCCGAGCTCAACAGCAGCGCGGTGTTGATCGTCGGCAACCAGAACGGTCCGACCGTCTGGAACGGCTCGACGATGCCGGCCGGCGAACCGGTCGCGCCGGCGGCCATGCTCGGCCACACCGCCTTGAAGTCGGGCCACAGCAGCGCGTTGTCGAGGCTGCCGAGCGC
>JAQGMP010000695.1 GCA_028292285.1 Variovorax sp.
TCAGCATCGCGGCAAACGCGCCCGCAGGCCCGGTCATGGCCGGTGCGATGCGATGCACGGTGCTCATGCAGGTGTCGATGCCGGCTTGCGCGGTCAGCAACTCCAGCGCGTTGCGCGGCGGCGGTGCGGGCGCAGCCGGTTGAGCAGGTTGCGCCTGCGCCATGGCGAGCGACGAACACATCAGCACGCCGCCCGCCAGCGCAGCTCGCAGGCGATTGCTCGACTGCGGTGCACGCGGTGCACGCGGTGCGCATGGTGCATCCGCTGCGCCGGTGACGCGAGACGCGCGCTGCGCGGTCATTGCTGCCCCGCGACTTCGATGTCGACGCGGCGGTTCGGTTGCAGGCACGCCACCAGTTCGGGCGTGACACGTTCACCGGCGCATTGCTGCACCGGTTGCGTCTCGCCGGCGCCGTAGGCACGCACCAGCTTGCTATCGATTCCCTTGCCGACGAGGTAGTCGCGCACGGTGTTGGCACGCGCTTGCGACAACGCCACGTTGGAGGCGTCGGAGCCGATGCGGTCGGTGTGGCCGGTGATGATGATCGAGCTGAGCACGACGCCGTCGCGGCGCAGTTGCGTCGCCAGCGCTTCGAGGCGGCCACGCCCTTCTGGAAGCAGGTCGTTGAAGCCGGACTTGGCGAACTTGAACAACCCGTCGGCGCCCAGCGTCAGGCGACGCGTGGTCGGCGCGGGTGCCGGGGCGGCCAGCACCACCGGCACGGCCTGCGCCATGACCACCGGGTTCAGATAGCTTTCGCAAGCGACGCCCTTCCAGTGGGTGCTGACCGCGCGGTAGACGTTGTCGACCAGGTCGAACTTCACCTTGAACTGGCAGGTGATGTATTCGTTGCCCTTGCCGGTGTAGAAGTTGAAGGCGTAGTCCCATTCGCGAACACCGAAGAGGCCCTCGCTGTACTGCGGATTGCCGAGCTCGAGCCGCACCTGGTCCTTGCTCAGGCCGGGCGTGATGCGCCGCACATGGTCCGGGCCGACGAACGATCCGGTTTTGAGATACGAACTGTCGAGCGACGGAAAGTTGACGTCGTTTGACGCCGCGGCAGACACGGCAGACACGGCAGACACGGCAGGTTGAGCTTGCTGCGCCGAAGCTGCAAAGCCGGCGCAAGAAAGCGCGAACACGCTGACAGCGGTGCGAACGAAACGAAAAGAAGAATGCGATGACATGGTGTCTATCTCCGAAGAAGTCGAATGAAGGATGGGGGTGATGTGAACGAGGTTGTGAGCAATCTCATCCCGTCAGTCCCATATCCCCGACACGCCTGCACGCACCGCCACGCCGCCTGCGCTGGCCGACACGCCACCCGTGACGCTCCATCGGCCGTTGTCCGCGGTACGGCGCAACGCGACGCCGATCGCACCCTGGCTTTGGTAGTAACCAACGCCGGCGGCATAGGTCGTCTTGCCCGCGATGTATGGCGCGCTCTCAAGCGCCATTGCCGACGCCACACCGGCATAGGCTTTTCTCGCCACGCCGTCGATGTTTCCCTGCAAGCCGTTCACGCGCGCATCGGTGTACGCGTTGGCACCCGCCACGCCCGCGTTCAACTGCTGCACGTTGACCGCGTCGGTGGGCGCCACGCCGTTGGCCACGTTGCCCAGCGTCACCGGTCCGGTCGAATTGCTGTTGCCCAGGTTGACAGAGTTGTAGTTGGTCGTGCCGGCGGCGGTGGTGTCGTACTTGACCGCGTTGTTGTCGATGTTGACGACCGCTGTCTGCACGGCCTTCAACTGGCTCACGTTGACCGCATCGCTGTCGACCGAGCCGGCGGCCACGCCGTTGATCTGGCGCAGCTGGCCCGTGGCCGCATTGCCGACCGACACGCCCGCCAGCGTGCTGGTCGTGGCGTTGACCGCCGCCGTCTGCGCGGTGCTGGCGCCGGTCGGCACATAGCCTTTGGCGCCAGCCGCGGTGTTGGCGACCGAGCCTGCACCCAGTGCCACACCGCCTGCGGTGTTGACGATGCTGCCGGCACCGAGCGCGACGCCCTGCACACCGGCGGCCGAAGCGTTGGTGCCCAGGGCGATCGAGTCGGCCAACTGCGTGTTGGCGCCCTGGCCGATCGCGATGCTGCCCGGTGCGGAGACCTGCACCGTCGCGCCGTTGCCGATGCCGATGGCGTTGTTGCCGTTGACCACGGTCTGCGGACCGACGGCCACCGATTCACTGCCCACCGCCAACGAGTCCGCCGCCACGGAGTTCGCGTGGAAGTACTTGGTCGGCGTGACGGCGAAGGACTGCAACGCGCCGGTCAACTGACGCACCGTGACAGCGTCCTGCGACTGCGTGCCGTCGGCCACGTTGGTGATCTGACGGTAGCTGGTGGCGTTGCCGACCGAGACCGCGCCGAGCAGCGTGCGGTCGGTGGTGTTGTAGGGGACTGCGAAGCCGCCTGCCGCGAGGATGCCGGTGCTAGGGACAAGGGCTCGATCGGAAACAGAAGCGGAGCCGAGCGCCACGCCGCCAGCGACTGCGGCCGTCGCGCCATTGCCCAGCGCCGTGGTTTGGCCGCCTGATGCCAGTGCACCCACGCCAGCGGCCAGAGAGCTGGCACCGGTCGCGCCGTCGTTGGCGTAGTTGGAGCCTGCCGACTGATCGGTCGAGCTGACGCTGTAGTAGTGCGTTGCGCCAGCCGCGACCGTGGAGGTCAATGCGTCCGCGACCGCGTAGAGCTGACTGCCGTTGATGGCATCGGTACTTGTCGTGGAAACCTGACCAGCCGCAACGTTCTGAATGCGTCGTTCCACCCCTGGTCCACCTACGGAAACCACGCCGATCGGCGCACCACCCGCGTAGTTGAACGTCTTGCCGGCAATGACGCTGCTGTTGTAGGTCGTCGTGCCCGCAGTCGTTGCGCTGGCTGTAGCGCTGTCGAAAGCATTGGCTCCCAACGCAACCGAGTTGGCAACCGTGTTGACGGCGTTCAGGCCCAGTGCGATGCCGGTGCTGCCACTCGATGCGGCGCCCACACCGATGGCGGTGGTCAGATTGCCGCTTGCGGCGGCGCCGGACCCTACTGCAATGCCTGCCGAGCCGGTCACCGAAGCCCCTTCGCCGATCGCGGTGGCATTGCTGACGTTGAGTGCGGAAGCCTGATAGCCGAAGACCGAGTTGGTATTGCCGACTGCGCTGGCACCGGTGCCGACCACCGTGCTGAAAGCAGAGTTGGTCGCAGAGGCGCCCGTCCCAACGACGACCGACTCCGTTGAAAGAATGTCCGCTAGGGCACCGCTGCCGACGACTGTCTGCCGCACACCGATGGCACTGCTGCTGGCGCCAAGCGCCATGCTGTTGCCGCCGGATGCATTGGCGTTGTAGCCAAGCGCAGTCGAGAACGAATAGGCGCGACTCGCTTCGCCCACGGCCGTTCCATTGCCGCTGGTGGCGGCGGCCGTCGCACCGACAGCAAGGCTGTCTTTGCCCGTCGCTGCCGTCGTGTAGGGGCCGGCATTGCCCGATCGAATCGGGAAGTCGATGGCGCTCACGGCGCTACTGACAGCCTTCAGCTGGCTGACGTTGACAGCGTCGCTGTCAGCCGCACCGGCAGCCACGCTGGTGATCTGGCGGAATATGCCGGTGGCTGCGTCACCGACGGACACTGCGGCGAGGGTACTGGTAGTCGCATTGATGGCTGCAATTTGTGTGGCACCGGCACTTGTCGGCACATACACCGCGCCGCCAGTGCCTGCGGCACGAGACGCCACGGAGCGGGAACCTAACGCCACGCCTGCGTACGTGCTCGCATTGGCCGAAGTTCCAATGGCAATTGCGTCTTGCCTGCTTGCTTCAGCAGAATATCCCAGCGCGATGCCGGTGGTGCCAGCCGCGTTGGCAAAAGCTCCAGCTGCAAGAGAACCGATGCCGGTCGCTTTGGAGGAATAACCTAGTGCGGCACTGAGACTCCCGGAGGCATATGCACTCCGGCCCACGGCCGTATCGGCACCGTTCGCCGCTATAGCGCCATCACCCACAGCAGTAGCGGAAAGCGCTTGAGCCTTGGATTGGAATCCGACTGCGGTGGACTGCTCACCGGAAGCCGTTGCAATCGCGCCAATAGCAGTTGCATATTGCGCGCTTGCGTTGGCGGTGATACCAAACGCGGCTCCTCCTCGCAGGGTGGCAGACGAGGAACGTCCCACAGCCGTGGCATCCCATCCAGCCACACTGGCCGTTCCGATGGCGACGGCGGAGATGTTCTGCGCTTGTGCACCCTGACCAATGGCAATGGAACCGAAGAGAGGATTGCCCGACGCGTTATAGGCAGTGGCATTGCGGCCGATAGCGATGTCGTCTTGCCCAGCGGCATTGGCGCCAAAACCTGCTGCCAGACTGGTGCCGCCGGCAGCCGTCGCATTGGCACCGATGGCGATGCTGTTCGCACCTGTTGCGCCGGAATTGGCCGCAGTCGAATTGCCGACCGCCGTTGAATTTGAATGGAAGTACGGCACTTCGCTGTTGGAGATCCACTGGCTGCCGTTCCATGTGTAGAGGCCTGGGCTGACGCCGGCCGCACCGGCTACGGTGGCCGTGTTGTAGACCTGCATGCCGGCGGTCATGGTGTTGCCGGTGAGGCCGAAGACGTTGGCGGCGGTCAGGGCGACACGGGCCGTCAAGAAGCCTTGGGTGGACCCAGCGCCCTGGGTGATCTCTGCAACCGAACTTGCGTCGCCGCCCCAGCCGACGCCCACGTTGTCGATGATCGTCTGGGCATCTGCGGAAGAGGCGAGGAGAGCCATCGTCATGGACAGCGCGACAACACTGGCAGTGGCGCCAGTGCGACTCTTTTTGCCACGCCCTCCTGCAACTTCCGACACCGCAACCCATGCGCCTTGCGCCTCGCTCCAAATGCTCTTGAATGACCGGTTCATCTTTGCTTCCCCTGATTGATGCCGCGGTCAAAAGTGCCTTGGCAGTGGGGCGCGAGTATCTGGGCGCACTCTCGCGAGATGTGGGCAATAAATCGCAGTCTCAGGCGAAGCTGACACGCTCCTTAACAATGCGTGAAGGATTTAACAATTACACGCAGCGCAAGTGTCAACTCAATGTTTTCAAAAAGAAATTAAGTGTTAGTAAACGCCACGAAAGATGCTTCTTTCAGTCCCCGGAAATCGCCGTGTCGAGCAGCTCGATCCAATGCTTGACCGGCACGCCGCTGCCGCTTTGCAGATGCGTGATGCAGCCGATGTTGGCCGAGGCGACGACGCTCGGCTGAAGCTGGTTCAGATGACCGAGCTTACGGTCGCGCAGCGGGTAGGCGAGTTCGGGTTGCAGCACCGAATACGTCCCGGCCGAGCCGCAGCAAAGATGCGCTTCGGTGAGCGCGACGCGCACGTCGAACCCGAGCGCACGCAGGTTGACCTCGA
>JAQGMP010000675.1 GCA_028292285.1 Variovorax sp.
CGGATGGCGACACGCGCGTGCCGACCGGCTGGCACGCCGGCGGGCCGAATGAATCGTGGCCGGCCGATGCAGAACGCCTGCAGCGCAGCGGGTTGCCGGTCGATGCGCCGGCACTCTGGCATTCACGCGCGGCGTGGGTGCGGCCGCGCCGACTGGTCGAAGCGTGGCTGAAGCATCCGGCGATCACGGTCCTTTACGGCGCGAGGGTCGCACGCCTTGCGCCCTACGGCGCGGCCTGGCGGCTGGTCGATGCGCATGGCGCCACGCTGGCCGAGGCCGATCGCGTGGTCATCGCGGCGGGCATCGACAGCCGCGCGCTCGCGCCGTTGCTGCCCCTGCAGCCGGTGCGCGGCCAGGTGGCCTGGGGTTACGCACCACACGATGCCGAGTTGCCGGACAGCCCGATCAACGGCGACGGCCACCTGATCGCCCGCGTGCCGGTAGCGGATGCCGACGCGGGCGGTTCGGCCGGCACAGCCGACACGATCTGGCTGGCCGGCGCCACCTTCGACCGCGACAGCGTCGATCTTTCGACGCACGCATCGGATGCCGAAAGCAACCGCGAGCGCCTGGCCCGACTTCATTCCGCAGCTGCGGTGTCGCTGAACGGTACGGCGGCACAGGCGTGGGTCGGCATACGCTGCGCCTCATCCGATCGCCGCCCGCTGGTCGGACCGCTCGACGAGGCAGCCTGCCCCGGAGTCTGGGTGAGCACCGCAATGGGCTCGCGCGGCCTCACTTTCGCAGCCCTGTGCGCCGAGTTGCTCGCGGCCCACTGGCACGGCGAGCCGCTGCCGATGCCGGCGACGCTGGCAAGGGCGCTCGACACGCGGCGCCTCGCAAAGGCCGCCCACCGCTGAGAATGCGGCATGGCCCTTCGCTACGACATCACCCACACCACGACCTACCGCTACAACCAGCCGGTGACTTTCGGCCTGCACCGGATCATGTTCCGGCCGCGCGACAGCCACGACCTTCGGGTGCTGGCGACCGACCTCAAGGTGAGCCCCGACGCCAACATCCGGCTCATCCAGGATCCGCACTCGAATTCGGTCGCGTTGGTGCAGCCGATGGGCGAAGCGACCGAGCTGAAGATCGTGTGCTCCTTCACCATCGAACAGGTGCCGTCGCTGCTCGATCAACTCGCGCTGCATCCGGCCGCGGAGTTCTTGCCCTTCGCCTATTCGATACAAGACCGGCTCGACCTCGAACACTATCTGCGTCCGCACCATGACGACCCTGAAGGCGAGTTGATTCGCTGGGCACACCAGTTCTTGCAGACCGACGCGCCCAACAGCACGCGCGACGTGCTGGCGCGCATGAACGCGCACATCGGCAAGAGCCTGACCTATGCGGCGCGCGATGAAGAAGGCACGCAAACGCCGCTCGAAACGCTGCAGCTCGGCAGCGGCAGTTGCCGCGACTACGCGCTGTTGATGATGGAAGCCGCGCGTCGCCTGGGTGTTGCGACGCGCTTCGTCTCCGGCTACCTGTACGACGCCGCGCTCGACTCGCGTGCCGTCGAGGCGGCGGCGGCCGACCCCGCGCCCGGCGGCAGCATCGCGACCACCGGCGCCGGCTCGACGCACGCGTGGCTGCACGCCTACCTGCCCGGCGCCGGCTGGGTGGCTTACGACCCGACCAACAATCTGATGGGCAGCGCGCAGCTCATTCGCGTTGGCGTGGCGCGCGACCCGGCGCAGGCCGCGCCCATTTCGGGCAGTTGGTTCGGCGAGCCCGACGCGTACGAAGGCATGACCGCCACGGTGGTCGTGACCCGTCGCCGCAACTGATTTTCAGGCCGCACTTTGTAGGATGAAAGGCCGACTCGGCCGGCGCTGTCGCGCGTGCGATTCCGTCTCAGGGAAAGCACCTGCTCCGTTGATTTGCGTGCGCCATACGCTCGGTGCGCCGCGAGGGCAAACAACACAAAAGTACGGAGACATCATGGACAAAACGCGCATTCCGCTGCTGGTCGCAGCGACCCTTTCACTCGCCGCGTGCGGCGGTGGCGGCGGTGGCTACAACGGCTTTCCCGTTGCGGTTGCCCCTGCACCGCCGCCTGTTTCGGCCCCGCCTCCCGCCCCGGCTCCGGCGCCTGAAGAGAAGCGGGTGCAAGACACTCGCACCTTGTTCGCGCCCTCGCCCGCCGATGCGGCGACTACGACCTTCGCGGCATTGGTGGCCGACCCGGCCGACACGGCAGGAATCAACGCCGCCACCAGCCGCTGGCAAGGCGTGCTGGGCGGTGCGCTCTATCGCGTCGAAGTGCCGGCCAACTGGAACGGCAAACTCGTCATGTACGCGCACGGCTATCGCGGAGAAGGCAACCAGTTGACGGTCGACAACCCCGGCATCCGGCGCTACCTGATCCAGAATGGCTATGCCTGGGGGGCGTCGAGCTACAGCAAGAACTTCTACGACGTGCGTGCCGGCATCGAAGACACCAACGCGCTGGCGCTCGCCTTCAACACGATCGCCGCGACCAACAACCGCACCCTGGCCGCGCCGAGCAAGATCTACATCACCGGCGTGTCGATGGGCGGCCACATCACGGCGGCCGCCATCGAAGACGAAGCCTTCGCGACCGAGAACAACAAGGTGAAATACAACGGCGCCGCGCCGATGTGCGGCGTGCTGGGCGACACCGAGCTGTTCGACTACTTCGCCGGGGCGCAGGTCACGGCGCAGGCCGAGGCCGGCGTTCCGAAGTACCCGTTCATCAACTGGACCGACATCTCGGCACAGGTCGTCGGCACGCTCTTCACCGCCGGCTTTCCGACGGCGCCGGTGACTTCGACGCCGGGGGTCGGCGTCAAGTACCAGAGCATCGTGAAGAACCTGACCGGAGGCGACCGGCCCATCGCAGCCGTCGGCTTTGCCTACGGCGGCACCTTCCCGATCGTCATGGGAACGTTCGGCGGCGACGGCACGATCAACGGCATCCTGAACAAAAGCGTGATCGACACCAACCGCTTCGTTTACACGATCGACGGGGACGCGGCGGGCTCGGCGACGCTCAATTCAACGGTGCTGAAAGTGACCGCGGTGCCCGACGCCAACCGGCTGCGCACCGACGGCCTGCGCTGGATTCCGAAGACCAATGGCGAGTTCAAGATTCCGGTCGTCACGCTGCACACGCTCGGCGATTTCTACGTGCCCTTCAGCATGGAACAGATCTACCAGAAGCGCGTGGCCGCCAAGGGCAACGGCAACTGGCTGGTGCAGCGCGCGGTTCGCGGTGCATCGCATTGCGACTTCACCACGCAGGAAATGGCCGAGACCTTCGACGCGATGATCAAGTGGGAGCGCGACGGCACCAAGCCGGCGGGCGACGATGTCGTGACACCCGCCGTGGTGGCTGCGCCGACTTACGGCTGCACCTACACGCGCAACACCATCAACGTGAACGACGACACCACGGCCAGCGTCGCGCAGTTGCGCACCGTCATCGCGCAATCGCCGGGCGGCATATGCCCTCCCTGAACGCCGGGTGACTCAGGCTGGCGCCGACATCGAACAAGAGTCCTCGGGCCTCTTTTTCATTGGGCCATTCAGCCGACAGCGCAGGTAGCCGGCTGCTCACATGATCGTCGAAAGCATCGTTGCAAGGTCGGCCGACCGGCTCATCGAAAGGACACCCCAATGGCCAACAGCAGCATCCTCGGCGGCGATCACGCCCCGTCTCAACCCCGCGGCAAGGACGTCGACGCGCTCGGCCCGAGCGACAGCACCGACAGCGGCAGCGACGTGCAGACGGATCGCAATCACGCCGCGCTGCCCGATGAAGGCTCCGAAGGCGCTTTCCCCATTGCGCACGGCAGCGACACCGACGCGGGCGGCACCGGCGAACGCGCTGCCGCAGACCCCGACGCGCCCGAACTCGACGCCGACCTGTTGCCCGATCGCATCGGCACCGTGCCGCAGGACGCGATGGACGCCGCCGTATCGATCGACGACCCTGAAGCGGCATCGGTGGAAGAACTGACGGCCGGCGAAAACGATGAGGACGACTTGGAAGATGAAGATGCCGCGTCGTAAAGGCGCGCCTGAAGACGCAGTGAATCTCTCTAAATATTGCAAAAGTTACTAAATGTGAATTAGTGCGCTTGTCCCTCGACGGTGGCAGAACTAAAACTGTGTTCTTCCCGCAGCCCCCATCGAAAGGACCCAGCCGTGAATCCCGACCGCGTAGCCCTCATCGTCGACGAGCCCATTCCCGGCCACTACTACTGGATCCTGCAGCGCCAGGATGGCGCCGCGTGCCGCGCAGTGGCCGCCGCCGAAGGCCCGCTGCCGAGTCATGGCTTGGCCCTGATGGCAGGCACCACCGCGCTGCAGCGCCGGCTGAGTTCGCGCGTGCTCGATCGCCGTCCGCTGCCACCGGTGCTCGACTTCGAACAACCCCGCATCGACTTCGCGCCGACCTCGCTGCAATAAACGGCCGGTGCGCCGCGTAGCGCAGCTTTTCCTGGGCACCTTTCTTTGGCCCGAACATTCGAACCCGACAGGCCGTTTCGCGCGCCATTAGGTCGCCATCCGGCCGCCACTCGGTCGGTGCCCGGCGACAGACGCTGACGCCAGTCAGTGGCCGCGGTCGACGCAAGCTCGCCGCGCCCTCGCTAACATCCGGTGCCGATGCGTGCCGCGAATCCGTCTTTTTCCCCTCCGTTTCTTTGCCCGCCCTTATCCGGGGTGCACTCCGAATCGCGTGGCAACCCGCATGGGCGTTGAGGAATATGCTTATCCGCATAAGACGCGAACCAAAAAATAGTTTGCTTCCATAAGGCGTGCTTTTAAAGTCCCGGCTCCCTGGCTGGAAACGGATCGTGGCCACCACGATCGCCCCCCAGAACGTTTATCACGATGTACCAATACACAGAATTCGACCGTCAGTTCGTGCACCTGCGTGCTGCGCAATTTCGCGACCAGCTGGAACGCTGGCAATCCGGCAAGCTCGCCGAAGACGAGTTTCGGCCGCTTCGCCTGCAGAACGGCTGGTATGTGCAACGCTATGCGCCGATGCTGCGGGTGGCCGTGCCGTACGGCGAGCTGTCGAGCCGGCAGATTCGCGTGCTGGCGCGCATCGCCCGCGAATACGACGAGCCCGAAGCCGAGGTCTACAAAACGGCGCTCAAGACGCAAGGCAAGCTCGGCACGCTGAAGCTGCCGACCCACTACGCGCACTTCTCGACGCGCCAGAATGTTCAGTACAACTGGATTCCGCTGGCCAAAAGCGCCGACGTCATGGACCTGCTGGCATCGGTCGACATGCACGGCATCCAGACCAGCGGCAACTGCATCCGCAACATCACGAGCGACGAGCGTGCCGGCATCGCCATCGACGAAATCGCCGACCCGCGGCCCTTCGCTGAAATCATGCGGCAGTGGAGCACGCTGCATCCGGAGTTCGCCTTCTTGCCGCGCAAGTTCAAGATCGCGATCACCGGCGCCACCGAAGACCGCGCCGCCACCGGTTGGCACGACGTCGGCCTCAAGCTGGTGAAGAACGAGGCCGACGAGCTCGGCTTTCGTGTGCAGGTCGGCGGTGGCATGGGCCGCACGCCGATCATCGGTACGGTGCTGCGCGAGTTCCTGCCGTGGAACCAGATCATGAATTACCTCGAAGCGGTGGTTCGGGTCTACAACCGCTACGGCCGGCGCGACAACATCTACAAGGCGCGCATCAAGATTCTGGTGAAGGCCGAAGGCCAGCGCTACATCGACGACGTCGAGGCCGAGTACAAGCAGATCGTCGAACACGACGGCGCGCCGCACACCATCACGCAGGCCGAATACGACCGCGTTGCGGCCACGTTCGTGCCACCGACGCTGGCCACACGCGTGCTGCAAAGTGCAGAGCAAACCGCCGTCGACCTGCAAAAGCATGCGGCCGACGATGTGCAGTTCGCGCGCTGGCTGGCACGCAACGTCGCGCCGCACAAGAACCCTGCCCTGCGTGCGGTCACGCTGTCTTTCAAGCGCCTGCATCAGGCGCCGGGCGACGCCGATGCCGACCAGCTCGACACCATCGCGCGCCTGTCGGATCGCTTCTCGGCCGGCGAGGCCCGAGTGACGCACGACCAGAATGTGGTGCTGCCATGGGTGCATGCCGAAGACCTGCATGCGCTGTGGCTCAACGCACGCGAGGCCGGCTTCGCCAGCGCCAACGTGCATCTGCTGACCGACATGATCGCCTGCCCCGGCGGCGACTTTTGCGCGTTGGCCAATGCGCGCTCGATCCCGATCGCCGAAGCCATCACCGAGCGCTACCAAGACCTCGACGAGCTCGACGACCTGGGCGAAATCGATCTGCACATCAGCGGCTGCATCAACTCGTGCGGCCACCACCACAGCGGTCACATCGGCATCCTCGGCGTCGACAAGGACGGCAAGGAGTGGTACCAGGTGTCGCTCGGCGGCTCCGATGGCTCCGCGCTCAGCGGCGCGCCGCAGGGCGGCAAGGCGGTCGGCCCATCGTTCACGGCGGCCGAAGTGCCCGAGGTGATCGAGGCGGTGCTCGGCACCTACCGCGACACGCGCAACGCAGGCGAGACGTTCATCGACACGCTGCGCCGCGTCGGGCACGACCCGTTCAAGGCGGCAGCCAACGGTGCGCGCTTCAAGGTGGAGGCCGCGGCATGAGCGACACGAACCACGCGGCGTACACATTGAAGCTCGTCGCCAATGAAGATCATGTCGACGACGGCGACCCGAAGGTGATGCAGCTCGCCAACGATGCCGATCCGCTCGCCATCGAGGTGTGCCTGGCAGATGTCGAGCGCATCGACCTGAACTTTCCGAAGTTCACCGATGGCCGCGCCTACAGCCAGGCTTTCTTGCTGCGCCGCCGTCTCGGCTTCAAGGGCGACATCCGCGCGACCGGCGACGTGCTGATCGACCAGCTGGTGCAGATGGAGCGCACCGGCTTCTCCAGCGCGGTGCTGAAAGAAGGCGTCGACGCCAGGGATGCGCAGCGCCAGTTCGAGCGCTTCTCAGGGTTTTATCAGGGCGACGCGGTGCACACCGAGCCGCATTTCGCATCATGACCAGCGCCCTCGACCTCGACCTCCAACACGTCAACGCCGAACTCGGCCGCAATGCGCAGGGCCTGGTGAATTGGGCGATCGGGCTCGGCCAGCCCACGATCGTCACCACCAATTTCCGCCCTTTCGAAGCGGTGATCCTGCACATGGTGACGCGCGCGAAGCCCGACGTGCCGGTGGTATGGATGGACAACGGCTACAACACCGAGGCCACCTACCGCTTCGCCGATGAAGTGACGAAGCTGCTGGGCGTGAACCTGCACATCTACCTGCCGCACCGTTCGCGTGCGCACCGCGAAGCGGTGGAAGGCGCGACCCCGGCGCTCGACGATCCGCGCCACGCCGCGTTCACCGAAGAAGTGAAGCTGGAGCCCTTCGCACGTGCGCTGCGGGAGACAGCACCGAAGGTGTGGTTCACCGCGCTGCGGGCTACCGACACTGCCGTGCGCGCGCAGATGGACCCGGTCAGCCTGAACCCGGATGGCCTGATCAAGGTCGCGCCGCTGCTGCACTGGTCGTCGAAAGAGCTGTACGAATACTGCGAGGCGCATGGCCTGCCCAATAACTTCGACTACGTGGACCCGACCAAGGGTGAGGACAACCGCGAGTGCGGATTGCACATCGCGCACTGACTTCGCACCTTTCAACAGCTCTTTCCCGATGAACGCCCGTACCGAAGCCGACCTCCTGCTGCCCGACATGCACTCTCCTGCGCGCCTTTCCAACACCCAACTCGATGCGCTCGAAGAAGAAGCGATCTTTATCCTGCGTGAAGTCGCCGGTGCTTTCGAGCGGCCGACGCTGCTGTTCTCGGGCGGCAAGGATTCGCTGGTGCTGTTGAAGTGCGCCGAGAAGGCGTTCGGCTCGGGGCGGATTCCTTATCCGCTGTTGATGATCGACACCGGCCACAACTTTCCCGAAGTGACCGCCTTTCGCGACCACCGCGCGAAAGAACTGGACGCCGAACTGATCGTGCGCAGCGTCGAAGATTCGATGGCGCGCGGCACCGTGCGGCTGGCGCATGCTGGCGAGTCGCGCAATGCGCACCAATCGGTCACGCTGCTCGAAGCGATTGAAGAATTTCGCTTCGACGCGCTCATCGGCGGTGCCCGCCGCGACGAAGAAAAGGCGCGCGCCAAGGAGCGCATTTTTTCGCATCGCGACTCGTTCGGCCAGTGGCAGCCGAAAGACCAGCGCCCCGAACTGTGGACGCTCTTCAACACGCGGCTCGCACCCGGCGAACACTTTCGCGTGTTTCCGATCTCGAACTGGACCGAGCTCGATGTCTGGCAATACATCGAGCGCGAGAACATCGAGCTTCCTTCCATCTACTACACGCACAAGCGTGAAGTGGTCGAGCGCCGCGGCCTGCTGGTGCCGGTGACGGAGCTCACGCCGCCGCGTGCCGGCGAGCAAGTCGAAGTGCGCGATGTACGCTTTCGCACCGTGGGCGACATCACGACCACCTGCCCGGTCGCCAGCCTCGCTGCGGATGCCGGCGACGTGGTGATCGAGACGCTGACGGTCGATGTGAGCGAACGCGGCGCGACGCGCATGGACGACATGACGTCTGAAGCCTCCATGGAAAAACGCAAGAAGGATGGGTATTTTTGATGAGCGCGACGGCCAACACCACAACCGTTCGCACGGTAGACGCTGGCGACACCGGCACCGCCCTTCGCTTCATCACCTGCGGCAGCGTCGACGACGGCAAGAGCACGCTCATCGGCCGCTTGCTGGTCGACAGCAAGACGGTGTTGCAAGACCAGCTGGCAGGCGTGCAGCGCGGCGGCGAGACGGACCTGGCTTTGCTTACCGATGGTCTGTCGGCCGAGCGCGAACAGGGCATCACGATCGACGTCGCCTATCGCTATTTTTCGACCGCCAGGCGCAAATTCATCATCGGCGACGCGCCCGGCCATGAGCAGTACACGCGCAACATGGTGACGGCCGCTTCGGCCGCCGACGCCGCCGTGGTGCTGGTCGACGCGACCAAGCTGGCGTGGGCCGGCGAGGTGCTCGACGGTGAAGTGGTTCGGCAAGATCTGTTGCCGCAAACGCGCCGCCACACGCTGTTGTGCAACCTGTTGCGCGTGCAGTCGATCGTCTTCGC
>JAQGMP010000646.1 GCA_028292285.1 Variovorax sp.
GCCGGAACGACACCCAGCGGCGACGCGCCGTTGCACCGTAGGACAGCGCGACGGACGAACAGCGCGTCGCATGCCAAAGCCCAAAGCGCGGCATGGCGCGCGCGTAGGCGTGTTCCTGCCGCTGATGAGCCGGCCGCCTCACGACCGGGCGGCGCCGGCCGAAAGAACAATGCGTGCAGAACACGAAGGAGTTCTTATGCCCAAGCCAAATCACGAATGGAAGGTGCTGCCCCACGGGCCGCTCGAGGAAATCGACAGCGGCATCTTCGCGGTGGTCGGCGAGATTCCGATGCCGCTGATGGAGCTTCCGCGCCGCATGACGATCATCAAGCTGCGCGATGGCGGCCTGGTGATCTGGAGCGCCATCGCTCTCGACGAGGCGACGATGTCCCAAGTCGAAAGCATCGGGGCGCCTCGCTATCTGGTGGTGCCGAGCGACCATCATCGCCTCGATGCGGCGGCATGGAAGGCGCGCTATCCCGAACTGCAGGTCGTCACGCCGGCGGGCTCGCGCGAGAAGACCGCGGAGGTGGTGCCGGTCGACGCGACCACGGTGGACTTCGGCGATCCCGGGGTGCGGTTTCTTTCCGTGCCCGGCACGCGCGAAGAAGAAGCGGCGCTCGTCGTGCGCCGGCCCGGTGGCACCACGCTCGTGCTCAACGACATCGTCGGCAACATCAGGCATTCGTCGGGGTTCGGCGGCTGGGTGCTGCGCCGCATGGGCCTCGCCGGCGACGAAGCGCAGATACCGACTGCGGTGTCGCTGCTGATCGTCAAGGACAAGGCCGATCTGAGCGCGCAGCTGGTGGCGTGGGCCGATCTCGAGCAACTCAAGCGCATCGTCGTGTCGCACGGCGACATCATCGACCACGAGCCGACGCAGGCGCTGCTGGATCTGGCGCGCTCGCTGGGGTGACGGGCGGCGGGCGGCTGCTGTCGGCGTCGCCCAGACGTCATGCCGCAAGCCCCGACCGCACGCGTCCCCGCGACAAGGGCAACTGGCGCACCCGAAGCCCCGTGGCGTCGGCGACCGCATTGGCAATCATCGCGGCGGCGGGCCCCTGTGCGGCCTCGCCTGTGCCCAGAAAAGGCTGTCCTGGCCGCGCGACCAAGTGAACTTCGATGGCGCCCGGCACTTGCGGAAAGCGCAGGATCGGATAGCCGCCCCAATCGCGGCTGGTGATGCGCGTCCGGTCGAAAGTCACTTCTTCGCTGAGTGTCCAGCTCGACGATTGCACGATGCCGCCCTCGATCTGATTGAGAACGCCATCGGGGTTGACGACCTCGCCGCTGTCGACGGCGGCCACGACGCGCACCACGCGGACCTCGCCGGTGTCGCGGTGCACTTCGACCTCGCAGGCCATCGCCGCATAGGCCGCCAGATTCTTGTAGCGCGCAAAGGCGAATCCGCGACCCCGGCCGGCGCCGTTGCTGCTATCACCCTTGCGAAAGGCCTCCCAGCCGAACTTGTCTCGTGCCAGGCGAATGACTTCCGTCGCCCGCGCATCCGACAGATGCTTCAGCCGAAAAGCCACCGGGTCCGCGCCGGCCGCGTGCGCCGCTTCGTCCATGAAGCTCTCGATCGAGAAGACGTTCATGTACGCGCCGAGCGAGCGCAACGCAGACACGCGCAGCGGCATCTGCGGCAGAAAGTGATGCGTGACGCGGGCATTGGGAATGACGTACAGCGGGATGGCGTTGCGGTCGCCCGCGCCTTCGGGTTGAGTGCCCGGCTTGGGCGGACTCGGCTTGAACGGCGTCGCCAGATGCTGGGCTGCCAGCAAGTCGCCGGCCGCACCGGGGCGGGCGTTGTGCGTGTTGCTCCAAACGTCGAACTTCCATTCGACGAGCTGACCGCCCGCGTCGAGCCCGGCCTCGACGGCGGTGACCATCGGCGGCCCGAACGGCTCCCAGCCATGCTCGTCCTCGCGCATCCACTGCACCCGGACCGGCCGGCCGGGCATCGCGCGCGCCAGCAGCACGGCATCGCCCGCGACATCGTCGGCCGCGTTGTGGCCATAGCAACCCGATCCCTCGGTGTGGATGCAGCGCACGCGGTCTTCGGGCAAGGCCACCATTTCGGCCAGCGCCTTGCGCAGCGGAAAGACGCCTTGCGAGTGCGTCCACACGGTGTACTGCCCGTCCTTGAATTGCGCGATGGCGCACGACGGGCCGATCGATGCGTGCAATTGATAGGGCTTCAGGTAGCGGGCTGAAAGGCGCCTGGGCGCTGCACCGGCGAGCGTTCCCTGGTCGAGGATGACGATGTCGTCCGAAGGGGCGGCCATCACGCTCTGGTGCAGCGTGGCTTGCGCCGGCAGGGTTTCGTGCTCGTCCCACTGCGCCGCTGCGTTCAGTGCCTTCCACGCCATCACGGCCTGGTATTCGCGTACCGCCACGACGGCGATGAATCGGCCGTCGTGCACCACCTTCAACACGCCAGGCATCACGGTGATGCGTGCCGTGTCGAGACTGCGCAGTGCGGCGCCCGGGCTCGGCGGCCGCAGGATGCGCGCGTGCACCATCCCCGGCAAGCGCATGTCCTGGACATAGGCCGCACCGCCCGACACCTTGGCCGGGATGTCGAGCCGCGCCACGGCCTGGCCCATCACGACGTGCTGCGACGCATCGCGCAGCTTGCTGGCCGGCTGCGGCGCGACGTGCAGGTCCACGGCAGAGACGAGATCGCCGTACGTCACGTGCGTGCCGTCGGCCCCGGCGACCGTCACGACGCCATCGCGCACGGCCAGGCGCTCGGGCGGCACGGTGAGGCGTTGCGATGCCATGCCCAGCAGAATTTCGCGCACCTGTGCCGCCGCGTGCCGGATGGCGGTGCCGCTGTCCTGCATCGAATGGCTGCCGGCCGTGTAGCCCTCGTCGGCGGTGCGCTCGGTGTCGGCCGTGACCATCGTGATGCGTGCCAGCGGCACGACCAGTTCTTCGGCGGCCACCTGGGCCAGGGCGGTACGGATGCCCTGGCCCAGCTCGGCCTTGCCGGTGAAAACCGTCACCAGCCCTCTGGCGTCGATGCGGATCCAGCCATCGAGAAAGGGCAGCTTCTTGAGATCGCCGGGAAGCTCCGGTG
>JAQGMP010000678.1 GCA_028292285.1 Variovorax sp.
GCGAAGACGAAGGCGCTGCTGTCATCGCCGCCCGCGACCAGGCCGGCGGCGCCGATCAGCGTGGTGACGGCACTCGCGCCGGGCAAGGGCAGCACGCGAAGCCCGGCGGCGCGCACGGCGGACACCAGCCGGGCGCCGGGGTCGCTCACGCCCGGCGTGCCGGCGTCGCTCACGTATGCGATGCGCTCGCCTTGCGACAGGCGCGCGACCACCGACTGCGCCGCTTCGGCTTCGTTGTGCTGATGCAGCGCGAGAAGTTGCCCGCCCGGCCGGTCGATGCCGTAAGCCCGTAAAAGGCTCTGCGTGTGGCGCGTGTCTTCGCAGGCGACGGCGTCGACCAGTTGCAGGACGTGGAGCGCGCGCAAGGTGATGTCGGCCAGGTTGCCGATCGGCGTGGCGACGACGTAGAGCGTGCTCTGCGGATAATCCTGCCCACCCGCGGCATCGCTCGCGGCCGGGAGGGCCGCGCCGAATGACGCGGCGGTGATTGAAGCCAATGGTTTCTCCGGAACAACAACAGGATCGCAGGGATGGCGACAACCAAAACAACCAAGCAGCGTGGCGATGCGGCCGAAGACGCCGCGCTCGAGCACTTGCAGGATGCCGGCCTGGTGCCGGTCGCCCGCAATTATCGAACGCCGGGTCGCGGCGGCGGCGAGATCGATTTGATCATGCGCGATCCGCGCGACGGCACGCTCGTGTTCGTCGAGGTGCGGCAGCGCGCGAGCGGCACGCATGGGGGCGCCGGCGGCAGCATCACCGGCGTGAAGCAGCGCCGCATCATCTTTGCTGCGCGCCACTACCTGAGCCGGCTGCGCACGCTGCCGCCGTGCCGCTTCGACGTGGTGCTGGTCGAGGAAAAAATCGAGTGGCTGCAGGGCGCCTTCGACGCAGGTTACTGATGGCCCGCACGATTTGTTGCAGTGCCTGTCGCTATCATCCGACCCCAAATGCTTGAGCAACGGATACAGCAGCACTTCATCGACAGCGCCGACCTCAAATACCAGGCGGGTCCGGCGCTCAGCAAACCGATTTCGCAGGCGATGCAGGCGCTGCTGGCCTGCGTGACCAGCGGCGGCAAGGTGCTGGCGTGCGGCGCCGGCGTGTCCGGGCTGCTCGCTGCGCAATTTGCGGCCCATTTCGTCGGGCGTTTCGAACGCGAGCGGCCCGAGCTCGCCGCCATCGCCTTGCCGGGCGACGCGACCGATCCGGCGGCCGACACTTCAGAAGCCGTCGACGGCGACCGCTTCGCGCGCCAGGTGCGCGCGCTGGGCCAGGCCGGCGACGTGCTGCTGGTGCTGAGCGCCAGCGGCCAGTCGTCCGCGGTGCTGGCGGCGGTCACGGCCGCGCACGCGCGCGACATGACGGTCGTCGCGCTGCTGGGCCATGCGGTCGGCAACGGCGGCGCCATCGGCCGCGCGCTGCGCGAAACAGACGTACAGGTCTCGGTGCCGCACGAACGCGCGGCGCGCATCCACGAAGTCCACCTGCTCGCGCTGCACTGCCTGTGCGACGGGGTGGACGCCCAACTACTCGGAGAACAGGAAGGTTCCACATGACGATCCCTACGAAATCGAACCGCAGCATCGCCATGGCGATCGCAGCGCTCACGGCGGGCGCCGCATTGGTGGCCGGCCTCTCCGGCTGCGTGCCGCTGGTCATCGGAGGGGCTGCCGTGGCCGGCGCCGGCCTGGTCGCGACCGACCGCCGCAGTTCCGGCGCCCAACTGGACGACCAGGGCATCGAGCTGCGCGGCGCCGCCCGCATCCGCGAGATCGCGAACGACGACATGAACGTGACGCTGGTCAGCTTCAACCGGCAAGTGCTGATGGTCGGCACGGTCGGCAGCGAGGCCGACAAGCGCCGCGCCGAAGAGGTCTTGCGCCGCGTCGACAACGTGCGTTCTGTCGTCAACGAGCTCGCGGTTGGCCCGTCGAGCTCGTTCCCGCAGCGCTCCAACGACACCTACATCACCGGCAAGGTAAAGGCATCGCTGCTCGACGCCAAGGACATCTTTGCCAACTCGTTCAAGATCGTGACCGAGCGCGGCACCGTCTACATCATGGGTATCGCGACCCGCCGCGAGACGGACCGCGCGACCGAGATCACGCGCGGTGTGTCGGGCGTGGACCGCGTCGTGCGCGTGGTCGAGATCGTCAGCGATGCCGATCTGGCAAACCAGGCCCGCGCGAACAGCGCGCCTGCACCTGTATCGTCGCCTTCTTCGAGCGTTGCGCCGGCGTCCACGTCACGCTCCAACGTGCCGTTGCCGCCAATGGAGCCGCTGCCCGCGCCGAGCGGCGGCGCCAGCACCACGCCGGTCCGCTAAAGCGGAGCAGAGGCTACTTCAGCCTTGTAATGAGGCTTGAAGTATCCCAACGCTTGCCGCCGGCCTGTTGCACGTCGGCGTAGAAGGTGTCGACCATCTGCGTCACCGGCAACTGTGCGCCGTTGCGCTTGGCTTCGTCGAACACCAGGCCCAGGTCCTTGCGCATCCAGTCAACCGCGAAGCCGAAGTCGAACTTGCCTCCGATCATGGTCTTGCCGCGGTTTTCCATCTGCCAGCTTTGCGCCGCGCCCTTGCTGATCACGCCCAGCACCGCCTCCATGTCGAGCCCGGCGCGCTGCCCGAAGGCGATGGCTTCCGACAAGCCCTGAACCAGCCCCGCGATGCAGATCTGGTTGACCATCTTCGCCAGCTGACCGGCGCCGCTTTCGCCCAGCAGCGTGACGGCACGCGCGAAAGCGTCGATGACCGGCTTGACCCGTTCGAACGTGGCGGCATCACCACCGCACATCACGGTGAGCGCGCCGTTCTGCGCACCCGCCTGGCCGCCGGACACCGGCGCATCGATGAACTGCAACCCGAGCCCGAGCGCTGCCTTCGACAACTCGCGCGCGACGTCCGCCGAGGCCGTGGTGTGGTCGACGAAGATCGAGCCCTTCTTCATGCCAGCGAAAGCGCCGTCGGCACCCAGCACCACCGAGCGCAGGTCGTCGTCGTTGCCGACGCAGCAAAAAACGATGTCTGCATCCGCCACGGTTTCGCGCGGTGTGGCCGCATGGCCGAGCTTGGCCACGGCGCCCGCTGCGGCGATCTCTTCTTTCCAGGCCGTGGACTTGGACGCCGTGCGGTTGTAAACCG
>JAQGMP010000001.1 GCA_028292285.1 Variovorax sp.
CGTGGGTAAGGGACGCGGAAACGGGCAAAGAGGCAAGTGAAACCATGAACGAACAGACGCCAAGCGCCACTGACAAAGACCAGACTTTAGAAGTGCGGCCAGCAGATGGGAACGACTGTTTTCTTGGTTGCTAACAACTTCCCGATCTAAAGACGGGACCTGTCAGCCCGCGCGACGCTGCCCCGCCAGCTTGCGCACCACTGCCACCAACTGGTCGATCTCGTCGAAGGTGTTGTAGAAGGCCAGCGACGGCCGCACCGTCGACTCGACACCGAAGCGCCGCAGGATCGGTTGCGCGCAGTGGTGGCCCGTGCGCACCGCGATGCCTTCGTCGTTGAGTGCATGGCCGACTTCTTCGGTCGTGTAGCCATCGAGCACGAAAGACATCACGCTGGCTTTGTCGGCCGCGGTGCCGATCAGCCGCACACCCTTGATGGCACCCAGTTGCTGCATGCCGTAGACCAGCAACTCGTGCTCGTATCGCGCGATGTTCTCGATGCCGACCTTGTTGACGTAGTCGATTGCGGCGCCGAGCCCGACCGCATCGGCGATGTTGCCGGTGCCGGCCTCGAACTTGTTCGGGATCGGCTGGAACACGGCCTTCTCGAAGGTGACGTCTGCGATCATGTTGCCGCCGCCTTGCCATGGCGGCATGTCTTCCAGCACCGAGCGCTTGCCCCACACCACGCCGATGCCGGTCGGGCCGAACAGTTTGTGGCCGGAGAACACGAAGAAATCAGCGCCGATGTCCTGCAGGTCGACCCGCATGTGCGAGACCGACTGCGCACCATCGACCAGCGCCAAAGCGCCCGCGCGGTGCGCCAGCTCCACGATCTCTTTCACCGGAACGACCGTGCCGAGCGCATTCGACACCTGCGTGACCGCCACGATTCTGGTGCGATCGTTCAGCAGCTTGCGATATTCGTCGAGCAGCACTTGGCCCGAGTCATCGACCGGGATCACGCGCAGCTTGGCGCGTTTGGCCGAGGCCAGTTGCTGCCACGGCACGATGTTGGCGTGATGCTCCAGGTGGCTGACGATGATCTCGTCGCCCTCGCCCACGTGCTGCCCGCCCCAGCTCTTGGCGACCAGGTTGATCGCCTCGGTGGTGCCGCGCACGAAGATCACTTCGTTGACTTCCGGCGCGTTGATGAACTTGCGCACCCGCTCGCGCGCGCCTTCGTACGCATCGGTGGCACGCGCGGCGAGTTCATGTGCGGCGCGGTGGATGTTCGAGTTTTCGTGCTCGTAGAAATACGAGACGCGGTCGATCACCGACTGCGGCTTCTGCGTGGTGGCGGCGTTGTCGAACCAGACCAGCGGGCGTCCGTTGACGCGCTCCTGCAGGATCGGGAAGTCGCGCCGCACGGCGTGCACGTCGAAGGGCTGGCGTTGACCGGTCGCAACCGCCGGCACATCGCGATGCGACTCACCGTGAGGATGCGGTTTGGCCGGCGTCACATAGCCACTGGTCAGCCGGACCGCATCGACGAAGTAGAACTGCGGTTCGGTAGAAGGGCCAGCGGGCGCGGCGGTCGGACCCGATGCGCCAGGCGTTTGCTTTGCGAGCAGGCTTTGCACATCGGCGCCATCGGGCTGCGCGAAGGGATAGCTCGCGAGTTCGTCGTGGATGCGTGATGCAGACGGCGCACTGTCCGTGCCGCGGCCGCCGGCAGACGGCTGCCCGTAACTGTCGCCCAAAAAGTAGAACGGCGAAGCGCCTCCTGCAGGAAGCGCGGAACTTGCGGGATGCCCGCTCGCTCGCTGCGGGGCTGACGGCGCAATGGCATGCGCCTCGGGCACACCCAGCACCGCACCGCCGAGCCGTGGCTCGTACGCGGGCAAGGCACCTTGAAGGTTGTCCGGCGCACCATTGCCCGCCAGCGCGTGCGGCGCCAGCGACGGGGCGCGGTTGCCGAGCGACAGCACCTGCGTCGGCGATGCAGGCATCAGATTGACGCCCGGCAACTGGCCTTGCGGTATCGGCGTGCCCGGCGCGCTCGGCCCGAAGCCTGCGGGGCTGGCAAGTGGCGATCCCGGCGGTGCAAGCTGCGACGGTGCCTGCACGCCGGGCGGCACGGCATGCCCCGGCAATGCAGCGAAGAGCTGGTTCGCCATGCGCGCCAGCAGCGCCGGGTCGAACGGCGCCTCGGTCGTCTGCCGCAATTCAGGCGGAGAGAGTGAAGTGATCACCGTTCGCCTGCTTACTTGTACGTGTCGGCGTAGTCGTGGTACTTGCCGATCTCGACATCGTCGAGCACGGCCAGCGCGTCGGTGGTCAGCACCGCGACCGAGCAATACAGCGAGATCAGGTACGACGCGATCGCGTGGTTGTTGATGCCCATGAAGCGCACCGACAAACCGGGGCTCTGCTCACCGGTCAGGCCCGGCTGGAACAGGCCGATCACGCCCTGGCGCTTGTCGCCCACGCGCAGCAGCAGGATCTTGCTCTTGCCATCGGCGACGGGCACCTTGTTCGACGGGATCAGCGGAATGCCGCGCCAGGTGATGAACTGCGAGCCGAACAGGCTCACGGTGGGCGGCGGCGTGCCGCGGCGCGTGGCTTCTCGGCCGAAGGCGGCGATGGCGAGCGGATGCGTGAGGAAGAACGCGGGTTCTTTCCAGACCCTGGTCAGCAACTCGTCCAGGTCGTCGGGCGTCGGTGCGCCGGTCAACGGGAAGATGCGCTGCTCTTCGGTCACTTGCGACAACAAGCCGTAGTCCGGGTTGTTGATGAGTTCGCTCTCCTGGTTCTCCTTGATTGTCTCGATCGTCAGGCGCAACTGCTCCTTGATCTGGTCGTGCGGGCTGCTGTAGAGGTCGGAGATGCGGGTGTGCACGTCGAGCACAGTGCTCACGGCGTTCAGGTTGTATTCGCGCGGATGGTCTTCGTAATCGACCCAGGTGCGCGGCAGCTGGTTTTCGCTTTCCTTGGCGGTGCACACCACCTGGATCGACTCGGGGTTGCGAACCTTGTTCAGGCGATAGATACCCGCCTCGACCGGCACCCATTGCAGCAGATGCGTGAGCCAGCGCGGGCTGATCGTTTCGAGCTGGGGGGCGCTCTTGGTGGCATTGGCTAGCTGACGTGCGGCGTTGTCGCCAAGGGCGGTGGTGCCACCGACTGTTGCGGTCATGTGTGAAAACTCCGTGGTTCAGGGAAAAGCGAAAGCGAAAGTGTCGAAGGCTTCGGGTTTCCCCTCAACGGGCTATAGCCGCCAAACTGATGAGTTGCACCGCGCGTCGCTCGCCGAGTTGCTGGCAGTGCGTGAGGAGGGTCGCCACATCGATCTCCAATGCGGCAGCGAGCTTTTCGGCCGTCACGATCGAGGCGATGACACGTCCCCGTTCGATCTCGCCGACATAGGAGCGATCGAGATCGGATCGTTCAGCCAGTTGGCCCTGCGACCAGCCGTTCTGCACCCTTAGCTGGCGCACCGCGACACCGAAGCGTTCGACCAGCGCGGTCACCGGACGGAAGCCGCCAGTGTGTCGCCGGGCGACCCGGCGTTGGACGCCGCGTTCTGCACACCGGCCTGCGTCACGCTGGCCCCTGGCGGCACATCGGTGGTCAGCCAGACGTTCCCGCCGATGACCGCGCCGCGGCCGATCGTGACGCGGCCAAGAATCGTTGCGCCCGCGTAGATGACGACGTCGTCCTCGACGACCGGATGGCGCGGCAAGCCCTTTTGCAGCAACCCATGCGCGTCGACCGGAAAGCGTTTGGCGCCGAGCGTCACCGCCTGGTAGACCCGAACGCGCTGGCCGATGACCGCCGTCTCGCCGATCACGACACCCGTGCCATGGTCGATGAAAAACGCCGTGCCGATCTGCGCACCTGGATGGATGTCGATGCCGGTTTGCCCGTGCGACAGCTCCGCCACGATGCGCGCGAGCAGCGGAAGCTCGAGCCGATAGAGCTGGTGTGCCAGCCGATGCGAAATCATGGCCTGCACGCCCGGGTAGCACAGCAGCACTTCGTCGACGCTGTGCGCGGCCGGATCGCCCTTGTAGGCCGCGAGCACGTCGCTGTCGAGCAACTCGCGAATGCCGGGCAAGGCAGCGCCGAAGGCCTGCACGATCTCGCGCGCCTGCCCGTCGATTTCGGTCGGCGTCCGCGGCGTATGGCGCGCCACGTACTGCAGCTCCAACCGCGCCTGTTCGAGCAGCGCGTGCAGGGCAGCGTCCAGCGTGTGCGCGACGTAGAAGTCTTCGCCGTCATGGCGCAGGTCGGAGGGACCGAGCCGCATCGGAAAGAGCGCGCCCTTGAGCTGCTCGATCAGCGCTGCCAGCGTCTTGCGCGACGGAAACTCCCGGCCCGCGGCTTCGCGCGGACGCTTCTGCGCATCGCGCCATTCACCGCGCACGCGGCGCAATTGCGCAACGGCCTGATCGACGTCGAATCCCGGCATATGTGAATGGCGCTGAACGTCAGTCCTGGACCCACGGCAGCTGGCGAAAGCGCCAGCCATCGGCGGCGCCGCGATGCTGCTCTCTATCGATCTCGCCCTCGAAGCCTTCGAGCACGTTGAAGACATGGCTGAAGCCGGCCTTGGTCGCGACCTCGGCGGCGAGTGCCGAGCGCTTGCCGCTGCGGCACAGCAACAGCACCACCGCGTCCTTGCCGCCGTCTTTCGCCAGCTTGGCTTCGAGCTCACGGGCGAAGCGCGGGTTGCGCGTGAGCGCGGTGCCTGTCGCCCATGGCACGTGCAGGCTCTCCGGCACATGGCCGACGAACTTTCGTTCTTCGCCTGAACGCACATCGACCAGCACCGCTTCGTGGCGCTGCACGAGGTCCCATGCGACCGTCGGCACGACGCCGCCGGCGTAGGGCAAGTTCTGTTGTTCCGCTGTGGCCTGGGCTTGCTCCAGTGCGGCTGGCAATGCGAGGGTGTCGGCGTCCGATGACATCAAAAATGCTCCATGGATTGAGAGGTTGTTGACTTCGCCTTGATGGCGATAGACCACTTTATGGCGAGCCGCTCCAACGGCGAACGACTGAAAAGTGGATTTCTAACAACCATTTGATCTATGTGCCCCAATGCCTCGATGGCTGCAGCCTTATGCCGCGGCGAGCGCTTGGTCGAGGTCGGCCAGCAGGTCGTCGATGTGCTCGATGCCGACCGACAAGCGCACGGTGTCTTCGGTGACGCCGGCGCGCGCCAGTTCTTCGGGCGAAAGCTGGCGGTGCGTGGTCGAGGCCGGATGCGTGGCCAGCGAGCGCACGTCGCCGATGTTGACGAGCCGCGTGAACAGCTCGAGCGCATCGAGAAATTTGGCACCACCCTCGCGGCCCGTGCCGATGCCGAAGGTCAGCACGCCGCTCGCCTTGCCGCCCAAATACTTCTGCGCCAACGCATGATCAGGGTGGTCTTCGAGCGCCGCGTAGTTGACCCACTTCACCGCTTCGTTCTTCTTCAAGTAGCGCGCCACCGCGAGCGCGTTGCTAGTGATGCGCTCCATGCGCAGCGCCAGCGTCTCGATCCCCTGCAGGATCAGGAAGGCGTTGAACGGCGAGATGGCAGCGCCCGTGTTGCGCAGTGGCACCACGCGCGCACGGCCGATGTACGCGGCCGGGCCGAGCGCCTCGGTATAGACGACGCCGTGATAGCTCACGTCCGGCTCGTTCAGGCGCCGGAAGCGCTCCTTGTGCTGCGCCCAGGGGAATTTTCCCGAATCGACGATGGCGCCACCGATGCTGGTGCCGTGGCCGCCGAGGTACTTGGTCAGCGAATGCACCACGATGTCGGCGCCGTGCTCGATCGGCCGGCTCAGGTACGGTGAAGGCACCGTGTTATCGACGATCAGCGGCACGCCATGGCGATGCGCCACTTCGGCGATGGCCGCGATGTCGGTGATGTTGCCGGCCGGGTTGCCCAGCGACTCGACGAAGATCGCCTTGGTCTTCGCATCGATCAGCGGCTCGAAGCTCTTCGGGTCGCGGTGGTCTGCAAAGCGCGTGGTGATGCCGAACTGCGGCAGCGTGTGCGCGAACAGGTTGTAGGTTCCGCCGTAGAGCGCGGTACTGCTGACGATGTTGTCGCCCGCCTCGGCGATGGTCTGGATCGAGTACGTCACCGCCGCCTGACCCGAGGCCAGTGCCAGCGCGGCAATGCCGCCTTCGAGCGCCGCCACGCGCTGTTCCAGCACGTCTTGCGTCGGGTTGTTGATGCGGCTGTAGATGTTGCCCGGCACCTTCAGGTCGAACAGGTCGGCGGCGTGCTGCGCGCTGTCGAAGGCATAAGCCACGGTCTGGTAGATCGGCGGCGCCACGGCACGGGTGGTCGGGTCGGGCGAGTGGCCCGCATGCACCGACAGGGTCTCGAATTTCCAGTTGTTCGACATGGTTTGTATGGGTCCGTAGAAAATTGTCGAGTCAGCGCGTCGTGTTCACCACGACTGTCACCATGAGTGCGCGAAGACGGGCCAGTGCGATGCCATGACGGCCGCCCGCATGCGCCGAACGCTGCGCACCGGCACATAGCCGTGCGGCGCACGGCGCGCCACCTCGCGCAGCGACGCCGGTGCGATGCGCCAGACCGACGCTGTGCGTGCGATCACCCGGCTGGCGTGTTCGGCGGGTCTCGATTCGGCGATGTGCGTCATTGCGGCGGGCCCCGGCCTTATGCGGTCGCCGTGAGAAAGCCGACCACCAGCGCGACGGCACAGACGACCACCGCACTGAGCGCAAGGTCGCGCAACGCCAGCCAGATGGAGCCGCCAGGCGGATCGAGTTCGAAGTCTTCGGTGGGAACGGGCAGCATGAGAGATTCCATGGATCGTGAACAGGGAACAGGGAACAGGGAACAGGGAACAGGGAACAGGGAACAGGGGAAGCAGGAGGCAGCGACGAGCGGTGACCGGGAATTTTGCGGAGTTCCGAAC
>JAQGMP010000005.1 GCA_028292285.1 Variovorax sp.
ACCTCGATGCGCGGCCACAGCGCGAGGTGCACGTCGAGCGTCTGGTCGCTGTCTTCGCACGAATATTCCGAGGCCTTGTCGATCGACACCTGGCTGAACGAAATCTGATGCGCACCCTTGCCGCACAAGTCTTCGTAGTCGATGCCGCTGCGGCCCAGATGCCGCTCCGCCAGGCTCGCCAGACCATGCGGCTTGTGCGCTTCGAGCACGTAGCTCTGCAGCATGGTGTCGTGCGCATAGCCCTGCACTTCGACGCCGTGATTGGCGAACACGTGCCGGTCGTACTTGATGTGCTGGCCGAGCTTTTTCTTCGTGCCGTTTTCAAGCCACGGCTTGAGTTTGGCGAGCACCTCTTCGCGGTTCAGCTGCGCCGGCGCGTCGTTGTAGTTGTGCGCGACCGGGATGTAGGCGGCCTCGCCCGGTTTCACGCTGAAGCTGAGGCCGACGATCTCGGCGCGCATCTCGTCCAGCGAGGTGGTCTCGGTGTCGACTGCGACCAGTTCGGCCGCCTGGATTTTCGCGAACCACGTGTCGAAGGCTTCCCACGTCATCACCGTCTCGTATTCGAGGTTGGTCGCCTTCGACGCTGCCGCGAAGCTCGGGTCGTCGAACAGCCCGGCGCCGCCTTCCGGGCCCTTGTTCTTCTTGTTCTCTTCGATGAGTTCCGGCGACACATCGTGCGCTTCGAGCGTCTTCACCAGGCTCTTGAAGCCGTACTTTTCGTAGAAGGCCTTGAGCGCATCGATCTGCTGCGTGCCGACGGCGATGCCGTCGAGCGCCGGCAAATCCGCGATGTACGCGCTCAGGTCGCAATCGGTGCGGATCGTGACCAGCCTCTTGCCTTGCGGCAGCCAGTCGAGCGCCTTGCGGAGGTTCTCGCCGGCCTGTCCCTTGATGTCGCCCGCGTGCACCAGCAGCTCGTCCAGCGAACCGTATTGCATCAGCCATTTGGCAGCGGTCTTGGGGCCGACCTTGTCCACGCCCGGCACGTTGTCGACGGTGTCGCCGACCAGCGTCTGGTAGTCGACCATCAGGTGCGGCGGCACGCCGAATTCGGCCGTGACGCCAGCCACGTCGCGCTTCTTGCCGTTCATGGTGTCGATGATGGTGACGTGCTCGTCCACCAGCTGGCTCATGTCCTTGTCGCCGCTCGACACGATCACCTCGATCGACTGCCGCGCGGCCGTGCGGGCCAGCGTGCCGATGACGTCGTCGGCTTCGACATCGGGCACGGTGAGCACGGTCCAGCCGAGCAATTGCACGACCTCGTGGATGGCCGGCACCTGGCTGCGCAAGTCCTCGGGCATGGGCGAGCGGTGCGCCTTGTATGCCGGGTACCAGTCGTCGCGAAACGTCTTGCCGGGCGCGTCGAACACGCAGGCGGCGTAGTCGGCGCGCACCTCGCGCCGCAGCGCCTGCATCATGTTGATCATTCCCCGGATGGCGCCGGTGGCAGGGCTCGCCGGGTCGCCGGGCACGGCCCGCAGGTCGGGCATGGCGTGGAAGGCGCGGTACAGGTAGCTCGAACCATCGACGAGCAGCAGCGTTTTCTTGTCGGTCATCGAACCATTTTGCCGCGCACGGCGAGCGTCTCGATCGGGCTGCGGGTCGACACCGGCGGATGGCACCTGCTTACAACAGGGTCGGCACCCGCCACCTACAATCGAACACATGTCTTCCACCGCCTCCTCCTTCGCCCGCCGCGCCGTTGCCCTCGTGGTCTTCGCGGTGCCCTTCGGCCTGGCGACTTTGGCGGCAGCGCAGACTCCGCCCGCTGCACAGCCGGCCGGCCCCGACGCCGCGCAGAGCCAGGAGCAATCGTCGCCCCGGCAGAACCAGAAAATCGAGAACATCCACGTCGAAGACAGCAGCACCACGGTCGACGAGGTGCGCTACGGCGGCCGCACGCAGAGCATCAACGTCAAGCCCAAGTCCAACATGCCGGGCTACGAGGTGTTGCCGCCCGGAACCGGCGTCGGCCCCGGCAGCAACGACGCGAGCAACACCAACGGCAACGGGCCGCGCGTCTGGAACGTCCTCAAGTTCTGAGCGCCCGGCGCCGTGGCGGTCTTTACTGAAGTCGGATTCGACCCCGCGGATGTGCTCGTCCAGCGTCTGGGGCTCGGTGCCCTGCGCGAACTGCGCGGCATCGAAGGCGGCATCGAAAACACCAACTACTTCGCCACGACAGAGCATGGCGAATTCGTGCTGACGGTGTTCGAGCGGCTCGGCTTCGACCAACTGCCGTACTACCTTCGCTTGATGAAGCACCTGGCGGAGCGCGGCATTCCGGTGCCCGCGCCTGCTGCCGACCCGACCGTGACGCCGAGCGCCGCCGGTGCTGTCGCGATGGCGCAGGCGCTGAAAGCGCCCTCGATCGCCCCGTGCGAGCTGCTTCACACGCTCAGCGGCAAGCCGGCCGCGGTGGTGCAGCGGCTGTCGGGCAAGAGCGAACTCGCCCCGACCGCCGCCCACTGCGCCGAGCTCGGCCGCGTGCTGGCGCGCATGCATCTGGCGGGACGCGACTTCGATCGCCTGCAGCCCAACCTGCGCGGCCTGTCCTGGTGGAACGACACGGCGCCGATCGTGCTGCCCTACCTCGAAGCGCCGCAGGCGGCGCTGTTGAGAAGCGAGTTGGCCTACCAGAACCACGTGGCAGAGTCGTCGGGCTACGCCGCCCTGCCCCGCGGCCCGGTGCACGCCGACCTGTTTCGCGACAACGCGATGTTCGCCATCGAGAGTGCCGGCGAAAGCAGTGACAGCGGGAAAAACGCGCCACGCCTGACCGGCATTTTCGATTTCTACTTTGCCGGCACCGACACCTGGTTGTTCGACCTGGCCGTGTGCCTGAACGACTGGGCGATCGATCTCGGCACCGGCGAGCACGACACGGCGCGGGCCGAGGCGCTGCTGGCTGCCTACGCGACAGTGCGGCCGCTCACCGGCGCTGAGCGCGCGCTGCTTCCCGCCCTGCTGCGTGCGGCGGCACTGCGCTTCTGGATTTCGCGGCTATGGGACTACCACCTGCCGCGTGAAGCCAGCATGCTCAAACCCCACGACCCGACCCATTTCGAACGGGTGCTGCGCCAACGCGCGCGGCATCCCGCCGCGCTGCATATCGCAACAGCGCCT
>JAQGMP010000018.1 GCA_028292285.1 Variovorax sp.
GCGGGCCGATGTCTCCACCGGCACCGTGTTCGTCTACGCCAAAGACAAGCGCGACTTGCTGCTGGAGGTGGTCAACGACGAACTCGATGCGGTCAACCTGAAAGGGCAAGCGTTGCTGGCGCAACCTGGCTCGCTTCGCGAACGATTGCTGCCCTACTTCGAACTGCGCTACCGCTACTGGGCGAGCGAGCCGCGACTGGCGCGCCCGGCATTGCGCGAGACGTCGGAATTTCTGGCGCCCGGCGCGACCCATGGCGAAGAGGCGCATCGCTTTTACGCCCGTCGCCCGGTCATCCTGGGCCATATCGAACAGATGGTGCGCACGGCGCAAGACAGCGGAGAAGCGGCAGACGACGTGCCCGCCGATCAGATCGCTTCGCTGATTTTCAGTCTCTATCTGATCGAGGCACGCCGCTGGCTGAACGACGAACCGCCAGAGCTTGCCAAGGGAATGGAGCGCCTCGGCGCTGTGCTGGGATTGTTCATGCGGGGCATCTTGAAACCCGGTCATGAATGGTGCCGCTTGTCGGAATCGAACTGACGACCTACCGCTTACAAGGCGGTTGCTCTACCAACTGAGCTAAAGCGGCGGGATCTGAATTTTAGCGGTGCGCGTTGCGCGCCTCGCAGGGTCGACGGCTTGCCTCGGCTACTTGATTCGCTTCAACGAAGGCTTGGCGCCACCGCCAGTTGGCGGCCGCGGCGGATCGTCCTGACCGGTAGAAGTAGAAGTGTCGTCATCGGCGCCCCGGTGGCCGGCCAGCTCGTCGCCGGTCACGAGGTGCATGATCTTGGCGTCGCCCCCGCCCTCGCCGCGCGGGCTGTCACGCACAGGAGTGCGCGCGTCACCTGAGTCGCCCGCGTCGGCTGTGGACGACGTTCCCGGCGCTCCTTTTGCGCCGGGTTGCGCCGGCGCCGGAAAAGCCATGCCCTGTCCGTTTTCACGGGCGTAGATGGCGATCACGCGACCGACCGGCACATTGATCTCGCGCGCCGTGCCGGCAAAGCGGGCCTTGAACTCGATGAAGTCATTGCCGAGCTTGAGCGAACTCGTCGCGTCGAAGCTGATGTTCAACACAATTTCGCCATTCTTGACGTATTCACGCGGCACCTGCACGGTGTCGTCGACCAGCACCGCGACATAGGGGGTGAACCCGTTGTCGGTGCACCATTCGTACAGCGCCCGAATGAGGTACGGGCGCGTGGAAGACGATTCGAGCGCGTTGATCATTTCGACAAAGCCACCGGCACAGGCCGCTTACTTGCGCATGACCTTTTCGGACGGCGTCAGCGCTTCGATATAAGCCGGGCGCGAAAAAATGCGTTCGGCGTACTTGAGCAGCGGCGCAGCGTTCTTGCTGAGATCGATGCCGTAGTAGTCGAGGCGCCAGAGCAGCGGCGCGATCGCGACGTCGAGCATCGAGAAGTTGTCGCCGAGCATGTACTTGTTCTTCAGGAACACCGGCGCGAGTTGCGTCAGGCGGTCGCGAATGTGGGCACGGGCCTTTTCCAGGGCCTTTTCGTTGCCCTTCGATGTCCGGTTTTCGAGCGTCGACACGTGCACGAAGAGTTCCTTCTCGAAGTTGAGCAGGAACAGCCGCACGCGCGCGCGATCGACCGGATCGCCGGGCATCAGTTGCGGATGCGGAAAGCGCTCGTCGATGTACTCGTTGATGATGTTCGACTCATACAGGATGAGGTCGCGTTCGACCAGGATCGGCACCTGGCCATACGGGTTCATCACTCTGATGTCTTCGGGCTTGTTGTAGAGATCGACGTCGCGAATTTCGAAGTCCATGCCCTTCTCGAACAAGACGAAGCGGCAGCGATGGGAAAAGGGGCAGGTTGTTCCTGAATACAGAACCATCATGGCGAAAGACTCCTAAAAATCAAAAAGAGTGGGCAGCGTTCGCAACCCACTCTGGAGGACCGAACGCGTTTGCGGCCGATCGGCAATGAACGGCTGCTACTTGACTTCTTTCCAGTAGGACGCGTTCAAACGCCACGTAAAGACCACCGCCATCACCAGGAACAACAAGACCCACACACCGACGCGCACACGCGTGTTTTGTGCCGGCTCGGCCATCCATTGAAGGTAGCTGACGAGATCGCCCACGGCCTGGTCGTATTGCAGCGGCGTCATGGTGCCCGGCGTGACCTGTTCCCAGCCCTTGAACACCTCGGTCTCATGGCCGTGCTGCTCGATCTTTTCGTAGACCGGACGACGGTCGCCCTGCAGTTCCCACAGCACGTGCGGCATGGCCACGCTGGGGAACGTCATGTTGTTCCAGCCGGTGGCTTTGGTGTCGTCACGGTAGAACGTGCGCAGGTAGGTGTAGAGATAGTCGGCACCGGTGCCGCCATGGCCCGCCCGCGAGCGTGCCACCAATGTCAGGTCGGGCGGATTTGCGCCGAACCATTCCTTGGCCTGCCGGGGATCTATATTGGCCTTCATGGTTTCGCCGACCTTGTCGGTCGTGAACAGAAGGTTGTCCTTGATCTGCTGCTCGGTGATGCCGATGTCCTGCAGCCGGTTGTAGCGCATGAAGGCTGCCGAATGGCAGTTCAGGCAGTAGTTGACGAACAGCTTGGCGCCATTCTGAAGCGACGCCAGGTCATTGGTCTTGTTGGGCGCCTTGTCCCATGCAATGCCGCCTTCCGCGGCGTGCGCGCCGGTAACGATGCCGAGCGCGGCGATCAACGTGAGGATCAGTTTCTTCATTCTTGTGTGCTCCGGCTGGCTCAATGCGCGGCAAAGGTCACGCGGTCCGGTACCGGCTTGAATTTGCCCAGGCGACTCCACCACGGCATCAGCAGGAAAAAGCCG